>CAJBPC010000556.1 GCA_903957405.1 uncultured bacterium
CCTGTATTATTTTCCGGAAATCAAATTAATGGTTTTGTCTTTCGGTTTTTTAAACTGCTTTCAGGCTGAGATCGACACTTTTTGCCTGGTGTATGAGGGCCCCTACACTCACATAATCCACTCCGGTATGTGCATAATCAAGAAGGTTCTCAAGATTGATGCCACCACTGGCTTCCGTCTCGAATTTTCCATTTACGAGAACAAGGGCTTCTTTGATCATGGCGGGGCTGAAATTATCCAGCATGATGCGGAAGACCCTTCCGTCACCAGATTCCATAACCTGCCTGACTTCATCCAATGACCGCGTTTCCACCTCGATCTTCAGGCCGGGTTTTTTGGCACACACATATTCCCAGGCCCTGCTGATAGCCTGCGGGATACCACCTGCATAGTCGATATGGTTATCCTTCAGCATGATCATGTCATATAGGCCGAAACGATGGTTCATGCCCCCACCTATCCTGACTGCCTCCTTTTCAAGAAGCCTGAAATTCGGAGTGGTCTTGCGGGTATCCAGCACTTTCGTGTGAAAGCCTTCGAGCAAAGCCGTGTATTGGCGGGTCAATGTCGCTATCCCGCTCATGCGCTGCATGATATTCAACACGATCCTTTCGCACTGGAGGATGGTATGGACATATGCTTCAATCTCAAAAGCTGTCTCTCCGGAATGCATGGCATCCCCATCAGCTTTGTGCGCTAAAAAAACAACATCATCTTCACGAAGACGGAATACCCTCTCCGCCACTTTCATGCCGGCAAGTATGCCATCCTGCTTGATCTTCAGCACCGCCCTGCCCCTCGAATCCGGCGGTATGGCGCTAAGGGTCGAATGGTCACCATCACCGATGTCTTCAGCCATTGCTTCGCGAATAAGGTGCTCCAGCTGTTCGTCGAATGTCTTCATGAAGTGAAGATAGGAGGATTCTTTCAGCTCTTTTCTGGTGGGGATGATCCGAAATTGATGTCAGCGTGCCTTGCGCTCAACCCACAGCTCCTGAATGACATTTCGTTCTCCACGCATTTTCATGAAGATGGAGATGCGAAAAGGCTGCTGTTCCGTTGACAGAAGACCGGTGCAGAATTCTGTTTCACCGCCAGATCCCTGGTGCTCCACAGTGAAGCCCTTGACCGTTCGGCTTGCAAAAAAGTTCTTCAGAATCATCTCCGCCTGTCCGCGACTGTATGCGTGGCTTTTACCATCCATTGTGATTTGCACGACATCGTCAAAATATCGAGAAAGGCCAGCGGCATCGCCCTTTTTCATGGCTGCAACCACGTCATTGATGGATGTGCCAAAAGAAAAAAGTCCTATGATGGTCAACAGTAAAAGAAGGTTATGTAGAGATTTCAATCAAATTTTGTTCTGTTTCCAATTCAAAGCCAAAAATGTGCCAAATGACTGCTGAAAAATAATTTTTGTGCACGTTTTCCGCTCTCTCAATGTTCCATTCATGATTTATCGATGTTTTGATATCAGGATAACGGGAATCCCTTTCCATCAAATCGAGTAATTTTGCCGTATGGAACAAAAAAAATCGATGCTGGTCATCATGGATGGCTGGGGATTGGGAAAAGAGAAGTCCTCCGATGCCATCCAGCATGCCCATGCACCATTTGTGAGCTCCTTGTACGGAAGCTATCCGAACAGCACATTGGTGACTTGCGGCGAAGAGGTGGGCCTGCCTGCTGGACAAATGGGGAACAGTGAAGTCGGTCACCTCAACCTTGGTGCCGGTAGGATTGTCTACCAGGAATTGCAAAGGATACATGTTGCGATCCGGACTGGAGAATTTGCCAAGAACGAAACCCTACTCTCCTCCATACGCTATGCAGTGGATAACAAAAAACCACTTCATCTGATCGGCCTGGTGAGCGATGGTGGCGTGCATTCACATATAGACCACGTTAAAGCCATCGCTGACATTTGCCTTGTGCATGGACTGAAAGATCTGTTCATCCATGCTTTCACCGATGGACGGGATACCGATCCAAAAAGCGGATTGGGATACCTGTCAGACCTCCACACGCATCTCGAAAAGACCACAGGGCACATTGCTTCCGTTACAGGAAGGTACTATGCCATGGACCGCGACAAACGCTGGGAAAGGATCAAGCTTGCCTACGACGCGATAGTCCATGGAGTGGGCGAAAAAGTTACGGACCCGGTACGGGCCATCGCTGATTCATACGCAGCCAATATCACCGATGAATTCATCAAGCCCTTGATCGTCACGGATGCCGAAGGCAGCCCCCTCGCCACCATACAGGAAGGGGACGCCGTGTTTTGTTTTAATTTCCGCACCGACCGCTGCCGCGAGATCACAGAAGTACTCACCCAGAAGGATATGCCGGAACTCGGCATGAAAAAACTGGCCCTGCACTATACGACCCTCACCGAATATGACAAGACTTACCGGGATGTGCACGTGATCTTCAGAAACGACAACCTTACAATGACCCTCGGTGAGGTTCTCGAAAAAGCCGGTCTTAGACAGATCAGGATTGCTGAAACCGAAAAATATCCACACGTGACGTTCTTCTTCAGCGGTGGAAGGGAAAATCCTTTCGAAGGGGAGAAGAGGATCATGATGCCGTCACCGAAAGTGGCGACCTATGACCTCAAACCTGAGATGAGTGCAGTGGAACTCACCGATGCAATCATTCCCGAGATCAAGGCGAAAAGCGCAGATTTCATCTGCCTGAACTATGCAAATGCCGATATGGTGGGGCATACTGGCGACTTCAATGCGGCGATAAAGGCTGTCGAAACCGTTGACAGCTGCGTAGAACGTGTCGTTCAAACCGCATTGGAGAACGACTACGCCGTATTCCTGACAGCCGATCACGGGAATGCTGACTTCATGATCAATCCTGACGGAACACCCAACACCGCGCATACCCTGAACCTGGTGCCCCTTTTCGTGATCGATCGCAATTGGAAAGGCCGGTTGCGGAGCGGTAAACTCGGGGACATAGCGCCAAGCATTCTCACCCTGATGGATTTGCCGATCCCGAAAGAAATGACAGGGCAGTCCCTGATTTCATAACAGGCCAAGGCAATGATGAGATCGCTTTCCATGCTACTCTTATTCCTGTACTGCGGAAAAACCGCAGGTGCCCAGGATGTAAAGGATGGCGACACGGCAGTGAAGAACCTCCAGGAGGTCGTGGTATCTTTCAACAAATGGGAACAAAAACTCAATGAAGTACCCAACAGGATCTTAAAAGTGGACCTTCGGGATATCCGGTTAAGGAACCCGCAGACATCCGCCGATCTGCTCGGGCAAACCGGTGCCATTTTCGTACAAAAAAGCCAGCTTGGCGGAGGAAGTCCCATGATACGGGGCTTCGCTACCAATCGTGTGCTCATCGTCACGGATGGTGTCAGGATGAACAATGCCATTTTCCGTAGCGGTAACCTTCAAAACATCATCAGTATAGATGCCCTGTCCACTGAAAGTGCGGAAGTCATTTTCGGGCCTGGTTCGATGATCTATGGAAGCGATGCCATCGGTGGAGTGATGGATTTTCACAGCCTCACACCGGCATACTCGCCGGATGATACTGAAAAATCAAAAGGGAATGCACTGGTCAGGTATTCCACGGCAAACAGAGAAAAGACAATACACGCAGACTTTCAGATCGCTTCGCGGAAATGGTCCGTCCTCGGCTCTGTCAGTTTCAGTGATTTCAACGATCTTACCATGGGTCGAAATGGCGGACAAGACAATTATCTCCGGTTCGAATATGTCAATCGGATAAATGGGAAGGACAGCATCATGAAGAATGAAAACCCACGATTGCAGCGATTTTC
>CAJBPC010000557.1 GCA_903957405.1 uncultured bacterium
ACGGAAGATAGTTGGGTACATAAATCCATCGTCTTGCGTCCAAATTCTTTTGACAACTCTTACCACAATATCATCATCAATGAGCAAAACGCTGCTGAAATGAGAGTCATTGGTGAATTTATACAGATTTTTGAATATTTCTAGGATATTGACCACCATTCCGAGCCATGCTGACGACATGCAGATCAATTTCGTAAGCACCCGAGCAAATCCGTATTGTCAATTTCCTTACAAACCCTTAACGATGGGTTACGCCTTGTAATACTGAGGGAGCAGTTCCTTGATGCGATTGATGGGATGTGTGGGTATTCTGCGCAGTACATCGACGAGCCATGCGAAGGGTTCAATGCCAAGCGCTTTGCATGTTCCCAGAAGGCTGTAGAACATTGCTGAATACTGAGCTGCATTATGGCTTCAGCAAACATAAAATTCTTTCGACCTCATAGCCGTGGGATCCCAGGTTCGGGGTGGGTTGCTCCACCTTCAACAAGAAATCGGCCCATCCGCGCCAGGGATGCATGACCAGCCGCGCCTGGTAGATCACATCGACGCCGTCCTTCATCGCCCGGATCGTGTTTGCCTCCGCATCCGGATCGTCGCGGCTGATGCGCACCACGCTCAGTCCCTGCTCCTCGTATCGCTTCAGCGTCTCCTGTTCAAAAGCCTCACCCCGCTGCTGCAATAGTTCGAGGGCGGGATCGGCATATACCGGCTTCTTCAGCCCTCCGCGCAGGGACTGAATGTCCAATGCAGTGAGATGACCGCAGGCCGAGAAGTTCGCCAGGTCTGTCGGAGATAAAACGAAATCGCCATGCTCGAGCCTCATGCACAAGGTGTTATGGATGAATAACGCAGGCCCGAATAGGTCATATTTGTATTATTCTGAATGATCAGTGTCTTTGATCGATATGAATATAAATAAAAAAATGTTACAATAAAAATATAAAGCGTGCTTTCAGACATATCACCAAATTGGATAAGATCATGATATGCAAATGACTTTTTGTCTGACATCGATCCCCACATTGAACTCCTTGAAGAAATCATATCCCAGTATGCCTTCGGTATGACCCCATAACAACAGTTTCTTCAATCCAATCGGCAGATGGCCGCATTTCAGCTGGAAGGTCCGATCGAGTAGCGATCCTTTCAACAGAAATAAATCTGTCTCAAATCTTCCATAACCCGGATAGAAATCCCGATCATATCCTGTAACCGGCAGTTGCGCGGTCAGTTCGTCGTGGATATACGATAGCCTCGCGCCGGTATCCAGGTACATGCGTCGTGATTGATCCAACATATCGACGTGGATGACCGGCACACCCATTCCATCAAAATATTCCAAAGTTCGACCACTCATATTCAGTGTGCCCTCACTGAAACGAACTTTGTTCTCAGAAAATCTGAGTTCAGTGGAAAACTCCTTCATGATATCCATTCCCAGCAGGCAAGATATCTTCGTTCCCACCAACTTACTCAAGTGATGAAGATCCGGCGCGCTCCCTCCTCCTGAGGAACGGAAATCCCGCCCCATGAATCGGATGGTACTCTTTTCGTGATATGAATTGGGGGATCCGGTGTCGATCAAAATGCGATCCTCTTCAGTATGTATGACCGGATGTGCGTCGTGAAAATATATCTGGTATTCCATGGTTATAAAATAAATGTAATATTTTTATATCACTGATCGGGCAATTACGCGGACGCGTCGAAATGCTCCCCCATGATCATTTATATGTGGATTATAGGGTGTTTCATGAGGACTACCGTAGAGACGGATGTCCGTAACACACTATGAACGCACAAAGATCATATCATAAATAAAAACAAGCCGAGGTCAAGAGAAGCTGCGGAATGCCCTGATGGGGTGTACCGATTTGCCGTTAGACATGACGACAGATGGTAGATAGTCCCCTGCATAAATGCGAAAATCCAGGGGACTAAGGTCCTTGTCCATCCATTGGCAAGCCGGGAGTTTGACCTTCGAATGGTTCATATTTGTTTTATGCATACGGTGAAGTTTGTATTTATTTGAAAAAGGGCTGAATTTAACAAGCTTGAGGAGGTGGAGTATGCTGTTATCCTTTTGTGACATCGCGACCCTGCAGGTGCGAATAGAAGTTCATGATGCATTGCATGAAGTCAAGCTGCTGGTTCTTTGGTAGAGCGGGGATTCTTTGCATCCTAAGCGAAGCGAAAGATCCGGATGCTGGCTGTAGGTTTGATCCACCAGCACCCTTTCTCAAGCTTGAGAACCCCCACCCAAAAGGAGGAAAATTTATATTTGTATCATGAAACACACCATCGACTCCCTCAGCCGCCAAGACATAGAACAGGGTCCACTTCCCCTGCGCGCATTGCTGGAAAACTCCTTCTATTATCCTGCCGCCGGACACGACGGATGCGTGATAAGAGATTGCAATACACATGGCCGTTCACTCGGCATCCGCAGTTTCATTTACAGCGACTACGTTACGGGACCGGAGGCCTATCTCGAGAAAGAAAACAACTTCCGAGGCTATCACGTATTCGGCAGCAGAGCCCTTGCACAGTCCGACTTCACAATCAGGGGGTGGCAACCGGTCATAGCTCCCGGCGTGCACCCGAAGCGGTACATGAAGTACCGGGAATATTGGAAACCCTTTGCGCACTGGACCGTATATGAACGGGATGCCGACCAAAGCGAAGAGCATGGCCCGGAGAGATTCTCCCTGCTCTACATCGGTGGAGAAGGCGTCGCCACCTACCAGGCCCTCTACTGGACACAACGCATCGTGCCGGCCGCAATCACGATCATCCAGCCGGGTTCTGGTTGGGGATTTAACTGGACGAACTTCTGGGCGGCTGATGGGCCCTTGGCATGGACCGTCAATCACCACCCTGTTGGGAAACCCACCATGATCTATCTCGGCAAATACGGCTACGAATCTGACAAATTTTGCTGGCCCGGCTATCGTCCATCCGTCCGGCATGTCCACAACCGCTACCCGGGGTTCGAAGGCGATGTCACCTACTGGGAACTCATCGAAACAAATGACAATGCATAAATAACGCTTACGCATAACCGAAAATTGAAGATAAAAACCATCACAATAGCGATCAACAAGACAATCAGCCCGATATCGACACCATCTAAGTGGACATTCCCCAAACCCGTCAACGACATCATCCACATGCGCAGGCTGGTCGACCTCGCGATCCAGGCATCCCGATGACGGAAATCCCGCGCAGTTCAGTACTTTCAAGCCATGAAACATGCGCTGATATTCCTGCTCTTCCTGGCACATGGCGCCTTGGCGCAGACGGACGCCCGACCCAACATCATCCTGCTGATGAGCGACGACCAGGGCTGGGGAGAAACGGGATACCGCGGCCATCCGCAGTTGCGGACGCCAGCGCTTGACGACATGGCCGCACATGGACTGCGGATGGATCATTTCTATGCCGGCTCGCCCGTCTGCTCGCCCACCCGCGCCAGCGTGCTCACCGGGCGTAATAACGACCGGACAGCCGTCTCCAGCGTAGGCAGACCGATGCGGACCGGGGAGACCACCATCGCCCGGCTGCTCCGCGACGCAGGCTACGCCACCGCGCATTTCGGCAAGTGGCACCTGAGTGGCTTCAAGGGTCCAGGGGCGCCCGTGCTCGCCTCGGATGCCCGCCATCCGGGCGTTTTCGGGTATGAATACTGGCTGGCAAGCACTAATTTTTTCGACATCGATCCCATGCTGGGTCGCAACGGCGTGCCCGAAGCATTCACCGGCGGGTCGTCGGAAGTGGTCATCCGCGAGGCCATGAAATATATCGATTCGGTAAAACGCACCGGCAAACCCTTTTTCATGACGGTCTGGTTCGGAAGTCCGCACGATCCATGGCAGGCCGCTGAGTCAGACCGGGCGCCCTATGCCGGCCAGGGCGATCGCGCCATGCATCACTACGGGGAGATCGCGGAGATGGACCGTAGCATTGGTCTGCTGCGTGGACGGCTCCGCGCCATGGGCATCGCCGACAACACGATCCTCTGGTTCAATAGCGACAACGGTGGGGTCAAGCCCTTCGCACCCTCCGTCAATGGCGGGCTCCGCGGCTTCAAGGGGGATCTCTACGAAGGCGGGATCCGAGTGCCCTGTGTGATCGAATGGCCCGCCGTCATCCGAAAGCCGCGGATATCGGAGATGCCGGCCTCCACACTCGACATCCTCCCCACGCTGGCCGAGGCCGCCGGATTGGCAACCCATGCAAGCGGGCGACCAATCGACGGGGCCAGCATCCTCGGACACCTGCATGGCAGCCTGCGCGAACGCCCCGGCCCCATCCCCTTCCGATATCAGCAGAAGGCCGCCTGGGTCGACTATCCGTTCAAACTCATCTCATCAAAATTTCGGGAAGGGACCTTCGAACTCTACGACCTCCGCCACGATCCGCAGGAAACCACCGACCTCATCACCCGCGAACCATCCATTGCAAAACGACTGATCGAAGCGTTCCAGGCATGGAACGCCTCAGTGGATCGCAGCGTCGCCGGCGCAGACCAACCCGGAGGTTTGACCGTACACGATCCGCCCGCCAGGGCCTGGATCTCGGCAGCGGAGTACAAGCCGTTCCTTGAAGTGTTGTTGAAGCGTCCGGAGTACCGGCTGGTGAAGGCGGAGGAGGATTGAAGATTCTTCAACTTTACCGAATCATGCCATTAGAGTGATTGTAAATTAGCCTGATTCTGTGTAATTTGCAGTATAACGCACCCTGATGATGGTAAAGCGCCCACACAAAAAAGAGAACACAAATATTGAGTCGGGAGACAAATCAAGATTCCATTCCGATGTCAGGCATGTCAAACTGCTTAAACTGGTGATGAAGGAAGCTGTGACCGATGCATTGAAAGTGAGTAAGGCGTTGAATATTCCTGACACTTTCATGGATCATGGCAGAATCATCAGAACCCATCCGGATGGCACGCAGGAAGTGATCGCTATTAAAACAAAACAGGCGAGTACTCATCCCGAAAACAAATTGAAAAAAGGAGCTGTAATAAATGTCCGGCAGCAATAGGAAGAGACTCAGGGTTTTTGCTGGACCCAAAGGATCAGGCAAGAGTACGCTTTTCTCGAAATTCAGCCGAAAATATGATCCGGGTATTTTTGTAAATGCAATGAAATTAAAAAGTGTCTAAGCGCGAACGGATATGTCAATCTCTCAGATTATAATCTGCATACAGCTGGCTTAGACCTGCAACATTATCAATCAACACAGGAATCAAAATCGTTCATTAATAAGTCGATAGAACTCGGTATTGCTCAGATAGCCATCGATCTGAAGGAGAATTGCCTTGTATGTCCGAATCAAACAGTTAAGCCCTTACAACTTCGCCCACTCAACCTCTCTCCTATTGTCTTCCTGAGCGAAGCGAAGGACCTGGCCTGTTG
>CAJBPC010000558.1 GCA_903957405.1 uncultured bacterium
CCTTCATCGCCTGCGTGCGGGTTCAGTCCGAGGACCGCTACGCGTGGTTTATCAATCCCGAAATCTTTTCGAAGGCTGTCTTTCAGTACGCGAAGCTTGCTGAGGATGCGTTCTTTGGTGATGAATTTAGCCACTTCCGATAATGGCACATGCTCAGTGACAAGGCCAACCCGCATGTTATCCGCCACCATCAGCATGAGTAGGTCTTTTGAGCCGAACAGTGACTGGAGATAGGGGGTATGACCGGTGAAAACGAAGTCTTCCTGTTGTACGTTTTTCTTGTGGAAGGGTGCTGTCACCAGCGCCTGGATTTTATTTTCTTTCAGTGCTTCTGCCGCCGCCATCAGAGATTTTACGGCATACTGGCCACCGGTCTGTGTCAACTGTCCCGGGGTTATGTCAAGGTCCTCCTCCCAGCAATTGAAGACATTGACCTGTTTTACATTGAGCTTTTGAAGATCCTTGGTGATATTGAAACTAAAATTGATATCCGGCATTGACTTCCGGTAAAAGTTGATGACCTTATTCGATCCAAAAATCACTGGGGTGCAGAATTCGGTGATCCGGCTGTCAGAAAATGTCTTGATGATGAGTTCCGGTCCGATCCCGTTGATATCCCCGATGCTGATCCCGACGACGGGTCTTATCTGAGTGGCATTCATACGCGCTGATCGATTTAACAATAAAGGTACAAGGAAAACGGTGATGTTTCCTGTATTTTTGACCGGATGTACACCCTCAAGAAGTCCTTAGGCCAGCATTTTCTGAAAGATGAACACGTATGTCGACGGATCGTGGAAGCACTTTGTGAGAAGCCTTTCGAACAACTGCTGGAGGTGGGCCCAGGCGGTGGAGCACTCACGAAATATCTGCTGGATATACCCGGGTTAGATTTCAAGGCCGTTGAGATCGATCATGAAAAAGTAATGTTTTTATTGTCAGTGTATCCCTTATTGAAAGGGAAAATCATCGAATCGAGTATTCTTGAGACCGATCCGCCTTTTGACGGGCATTTCACATTGGTCGGCAATTTCCCATATAACATCTCTTCTCAGATACTCTTTAAGGTGCTAGACTGGCGCGATCAGGTGGACAACGTCATCGGGATGTTCCAAAAGGAGGTTGCCATCCGCATAGCCGCAGGGCCCGGTAACAAGGACTATGGGATACTCAGCGTGTTGTTGCAGGCATATTACGATGTCAGTTTTTTGTTCGAGGTGGATGAGCAATGTTTCACTCCACCACCGAAGGTGAAGAGTGGGGTTGTGCGATTAGTCAATGCAGGAAATCCTTACGGGATAGAGAACCATCGAAAATTCAAGACGCTTGTAAAGGCTGCTTTCGGTCAGCGCCGCAAACAGCTCCGTAATCCCCTTAAAGGCCTTTTCCCTGCCCAGGAGCTTTCGGATCCATTGTTCACCCGCAGGGCAGAGCAACTGTCTGTGGCGGAATTCGTGTCGCTCATACCCCGCATGTCATGAAGCCCCTGGTCATCATCACCGCAAAAGCACACCCCTGGCTGCAGGCAACGCTGGAGCAGCAGGGCTATGAAGTGCAATATCTTCCGCTGATCACGTACGATGAACTGTTTGACCGGATCCCTTCATGCGAGGGGATTGTGGTCACCACCCGGTTGAAGATCGATGCGCAGGTCATCGATCGTGCCGGCAAACTGAGATGGATCGGCAGGCTTGGCAGCGGCATGGAGCTCATCGATGCGGATCATGCCAGGAGCCGTGGGATTCGTTGCGAGAGCAGTCCCGAAGGCAACAGAAATGCAGTCGGGGAACAGACCCTGGGCATGCTGTTGTCGATGATGCATCGTATCCATTCATCCGCAGCAGAGGTCAGGGAGGGGATGTGGTTTCGGGATGCCAATCGAGGTACCGAGCTCACGGGCAAGACTGTTGGCATCATCGGTTATGGAAATACGGGTGGGGCATTCGCGCGCCTGCTTGCACCATTCCAGGTGACCGTCCTTGCGCATGATAAGTACAAATCCGGGTTTACCTCAGGATATGTTCAGGAAGCCGGAATGGATCAGATCGCAAGGTTGGCGGATGTCGTCAGCCTGCACCTGCCACTGACA
>CAJBPC010000559.1 GCA_903957405.1 uncultured bacterium
AACAAGACCTTACCAAAAAACCACTTATTCTATGTCTACAGTCTCCGTTTCTTTCCCAAGCGTTTTTGAAGCGGCTTACGGGAACACCGAGAATACCGCAGCCTCGCTTCTGACCGGGATGAAGATCAAGGTCGACAGCCAATGGTATCTTGTTGGTGACCTGGCCCGTAAAAATGGCATCAATGCGCAGCGTGTTGTGAACGCAGCACCAGACCAGATTGACTTCGAAATTCTATTCAAATCAGCCTTGTTGAATTGTGTTGACATAGTAGACAAGCCCTTTAATATCACGTTGGGTCTACCCTATTCCACTTATAACGCCTACCGCCAGCCACTGTTGCGCATGCTCGAGCAGCGTTATTTCACGGTGGATTATAATAGTGAGACGTACAAAACTGATGGGGGTGTACGCAGTGTGAACGTCGAATTGAAGAATTTCGATGTTATCCCTGAGATCGTGGGAGCAGTCATCGGCATTAAGAAAGGTAATCTCGTCACAGATAGCAATCCCCGTAACTTCATTGTGATCAGCCTTGGATATGGCACTGCTGAAGGTGGAATGGCTACGGATGATGGGTTGGTTCAGCGTACTTGCTTCAGTGTGCATGGCATCCGTTTTGTGGTGAATAATGTACAGAGGGAGTTGAACAAACTCCATTATCTGGATATGAAGAATGAGTTCCAGCTGAATGATTCCCTCATGAAGGGCTTCATGATCGCGAGTCGTAAGCGCATCGACCTCCGTGACATGCGCAGAGAAATCATCTCCCAATACTACAAGCAGGTGATCTCTCCGAATTTCAGGTCACATTTTTCTGACCAGGATTTTGAGCGTTGTTCTGCGATTTACCTAGTAGGTGGTGGTATCCTCTACAATGAGCTGAAGGAGAAATTTGAAGAGGAATTCAAGGGTTTCCTTCCTGTTGAAGTTGTTAGCGATCCTCAAAACGTGGCAAGCCTGGGCTACTATCACCACTCAATGGGCCTGAGCGGCGGCACGAGTGCCAACGCCATTGGACTTGATATCGGTAATTCATCGACGATTTTTTCATACTATAAGAACTCTTGATCCGTCAGGCATCCAATTCCAATATCCTATAAAAGCATGCCCTTCAACAGGCATTTTGTGAAACCGAAATCTCAAGCCCCATGTTAACTTTATTCAGGAAACTGATACCCGGTAAACCGGAAGGCGCCCCTGACGAAAACTTTTTCATCAGTGCAGGTTTGCAATTCTACGGCGATCTGGTAGCCAAGGCGAGTTCCGGTCGAATAGAAGGAAAATTCGATGGTCAAATCATCGAGTGTAAAAAACTCATCATAGGGGCGAATGCCACGATAAAAGGTAACATATTCGCGCATGACATACTCGTGTATGGATATTGCGAGGGCAATATCTATGCGTCCGGCGACATCAAGGTGTTCGATGGTGCTGTCGTCCTTGGAGATATTCACTCATCCTCCCTGTTTGTGGATAGAAACGCGACATTCAGAGGTAATCTTCGTAAGCTGAAGCCTGAAGATTATGCCGTGATGACTGCCAGCGAAAAGGATAGGATCATCCAACTGCGCAAGAGCAATGTCTACAATATCCACAGCCTCAATGTTAAATTGGATGTGGAGAAGAACAAGGCGAGGCTCGTGGCGAATGGTACATCCACTATCGAGGACGATCATGATATCAATAAGATGATGAAGAAAGTTTCAGATCCCAAGCCAATGCTCAGAGAAGCTCCAGCGGAAGAGAAGTTCTTTGACCCAGGCATATCGAGCCCTCCGGATATCCTGCCATCTGATGATAACAAACGTTGGTTTTAATCAACGTCGTTGCTCAAATACATTCAAACGCCGGAGGATTTTTCTTTCGGCGTTTTTTGCATGTGCAGCGTTTTGCGGGATGCGTCTTCATAGCGTTCATCTCAATTTGATGGTTTTACCCGGTTGTAATTTTTTATCGTTGATTTTCGGGTTGAGTTTTTTCAATGACACAATGGGTACTCCTGTTTTCTTTGAAATCAACGTGAGGTTGTCACCTTTCCTGATGGTGTAAGAAGATGGTTTTGCTTTTCTTACTGCGGGAGCTTTTTTTAAAGCTAAAGGCGCCGGTTCGATCTTAGCGACGGGTAAGGTAGCCGGCATCTCCATGGTTTCTTGACCGCCACTCGGATGCATCATCCTCAAACTGTCGGTTATAGGGTCTGAGGATTTGATTGCATTGCTGTCGGTCTGTTTTATGGGAAGCGCAGATTTTGGATAACGTTCAGCAATTAGGTCATTTCTGTTCATACGAAGGGTATCGACCTTCAGTTTTTGACCTGATAGGTCTATCAACCATTCAGGATCTATGGAGAAGTCTTTGTATCGCACTTCAAAGTGCAGGTGGGGGCCCTGGGAGCGCCCTGTATTGCCTCCAAGGCCGATGATGTCACCGCTCTTCACAAACCCGTTCAAAGGTACCTGGATTCGACTCAGGTGCGCGTAGACCGTTTCGAGGCCGTTCAGATGACGGATGACCACACAGTTTCCGAAACCGCTTTTGTTGTATTGTGCGTATCTCACGATGCCATCGAAGGCTGCGTAAACGCTATTTCCCGTGTGCAGGTGGATATCGATTCCATGATGCTGTCGTCCCCATCTTCTTTTGTATTTGGAATTGACTTTTCCGTACCAAGTGAGGGTGAATTGTTCTGCTTTACAGAGCAGGGGCAGCGCAATCTTTTCTGGGAGGTCTTCCAGGCGAACGGCTTCGTAGGGGAATGTTTCTGTATTATCCCAGCATTCTGTGAAGATGGGGTGACAGTTGAGCATGTCAACAATGAACTGTTCTGTGGAATCTGTTTCGGAGTGGTGAGGAGGATTTGATTCCCGCGTAGCAGTATCCCGGGTTGAGAAGTTACCAGACAGATCTTTTGCGTAAGAGGATGTCAGTAAAATAAGCAAGAACAGCGTAATGATGATCCGGGTGAAATTGACCATGGTTCTGACGGCTGCGTGATGGTATCAGTTGCACAACAAATGTAAGTATATTATGGCATGATATTGGAAATCAATGGGAAAGAGTCAGTTGAGTGGTGCGCCGACTTGCAGATCACATCGGTGACCGGGTTCTCCGTGTTTTGGATTGAGTTTCACGCCAGCCTGTGTGGATGGGGCAGTGGCCTGTTTCAATTGTGGCACTGGTGCGTTTATGACCGAGGGGTTGTTCCGAGCTGGGGGCGGTGTGCCATTGAGTGGTGCTCCTTCGGGAATATCGCAACGGTGTCCGGGCATGCCATGTTTTGGATTCATTGCCGCACGAGCTCCCTGCAGGGGTATTGCCTGGGTACCGGTGCCTGCTGCAGCAGGTGAAGGGGT
>CAJBPC010000560.1 GCA_903957405.1 uncultured bacterium
ACGATAATATGGACACGCATCAAAGCAGGCCTACTACCTTTTCCATCTCCCCCACGGTACCGATGCTCAGTCGGAGCCAGGTGCTGTTCTGCTCGAATGACCGTGCTCCGATGATATTCTTTGTCGCGAGGAGCTCCGGTATATTTTTCCCGTAAGGCTTACTATCGAAATACACAAAGCTTGTATACGACTTGATGAAAGGGATACCTGCCTTTTCGAATCCAAGGCAGAGGAGGTCTTTGGCTTTTCGGTTCTGCGTTTTGCAGTAGGCCACGAAATCCCGGTCGGTGATCGCCGCCATGGCACCCATCATGGAAACTGCCGATGGACCGGAATTGGCCCATGCCTGATATTCATTCAGTTGCCGGATCGTGGATGGATGCGCCAGGATATAGCCTACGCGAGCACCGGCCATGCCATAGATCTTAGAGAATGTCTTTGCAATGATCAGATTCGGGTATTCATTGACAAGATGCACCATCGACGGGCTGTCGAAATAATCCGTGTAGGCCTCATCCAGCAACAGTATGCGATCGGAGGCGACTTTTTTCACGAATGTTTCAAGGTCTGCGGCAGGGCTAACCGTTCCGGTAGGGTTATTCGGGTTGCACAGGTAGACCATTTTCGTTTGCGGGTCCATCGTATCCAGCATACGCTGCAGATCATTGTGCTTGTCCGGTGTCAGCGCTACGAGCTTGGTATCCAGACCCATCTTCCGCGCAGCGGGCATCCACAGTTTAAAGGTTGGTTCGGAAGCGACGACATTTCCTTTTCGGTAGGCTGCCCAGAGGGAGACCAGTCCAAGCAATTCAGAAGACCCCGCTCCGAGCGTGACATGGTCTTTCGTATGTCCGGTCATCTGGCTGATCTGCTCACGCAACTGACCGTTCATATCCCATTGGTAGCGGTTAGAGACAGACACCGCATCCAGCATGGCCTTTTTCGCCAACGGTGACGGACCATGCGGATTTTCATTCGCACTCAGTTTGATGAGATCAGGCGGGATACCGCCTTTCGCCACTCGGAATTCTTCCATGCCGCCCTGAGCAAAAAGATCACGGGAGAAGGCAAATGTTGAGATGGCGAAAGCAGTTTGCTGGAGGATCTGGCGACGCTTCATGGTGATGGCTCGTTTGTATGAAGATATTAAAATCTACCCGACCCTACATCCAGATCGTCAGATTTTTCAATATATCAAGATAGATGGCATCATCATGGTGGTCTATGCTGTCAACACATTCCATCTGAGGCGATGCATCCCACACATTTGTACATTAAAATGTACCCTACCCCTATCATTCCTCAGGGTAGGGGTAGCCTACCTTTATAACTATTATACATGCTGGGGAACGAGCTAAACAATTACGTTCATACAATCAAAGAAACACAAATGAAAAGTAGACTTTTCGCATTGCTCATCGGGCTTTTGACCATGTACACCATAAATGCCCAGCAAGTGGTATTGTACAGCGACTGCGGTTTTCGAGGACAGTCAAGCGCCCTGAATCCGGGCAACTACCTCGCAAGCCAGCACAGGATGAGGATCCGCGATCTTTCATCCATCCAGATCCCGGCAGGACTTGCCGTGAACATGTTCTCAGCGGATTTCTTCAACGGACAGTATGTCACCCTGACGCAATCGAGCGAGTGTCTGATCAACCAGAACTTCAACGATGAAATGGTATCGATCCAGGTCTATCGCTCCGGGAATATCCTGCAGGCAAACCAGTCGCCTGTGACGATCTACGAAAGATGCAATTTCGGCGGGCGAAGTGAACCCTTGAATGAGGGGTCATACAACCAGCTGAATATGGGTTTCATAAGGGCACAGTCCATCCGTGTGGCTGCAGGCTACGGGGTGATTTTCCAAAAGGAGGTCCGCCAGGGGATGAATGTGAGCTTAACCAATGAGGAATACCGAGCCGACAAGTCCTGTCTGACCCTGTTGTGGGGAGCCAATGTCAAAAGTGCGTATGTGTACAAACTCGGTAATATTTATGAAAACACATGGAATACCAACCAGGGCATGGTCAATTCCTTCTCTCAGGGAGCTGTGGTTTTTGAACATAGCAACTATGGGGGCCGTGCGCAGATCATGAATCCCGGCGCATACAGGGGCTATCAGCTTGACCAGGTCGGTGGAGAGCGGGTGATTTCATCCATAAAAGTTGCAACAGGCTACAGGGTCATTGCATTTTCAGGATCCAATTTCGACGGGTCTTCCATCATATTCACCTCCAGCAGTGCGAACCTTGCACAAACGACCCTCAACTGGAATGACCGCATCAGCTCCCTGATCGTGGAGCGCACCGGCAGTGGCTCCGTGATCGTCAACCCGACATATCCAAACAACAATGTGGGCACGAGTCCGTCCAGCCTACCGCAAAATGCGGTGACGGTTTTCTCTGCGCCGAATTTGTCAGGTGCCAAATGGAGTGCTCCGATCGGATCGTATCGCAGCAACCAGATCATGTTTGTGGGCCCCGGCACGATACAGTCCATCCACATCCCATATGGCTACCGGCTCGTGATGTATCAGGGTACCGGATTGAATGGTGTCTCAGGGGTACTGAACGCGGGTACGTATTACAACCTGGCGAGCGATGCCCCATCATGGAACCGCAACATCAACTCCATGAGGGTTGAATCGATCGACCAGGGGAATGTGATCGTGAACCCGACCTATCCGAACACCAACAATCCGACAAATCCCGCCAGCCTGCCTCAGGATGCCGTTACGCTCTTCTCCGAGCAAGGACTTTCCGGGGCGAAATGGAGTGCACCCATCGGTTCATACCGCAGCAACCAGATCCTTTACATCGGTCCGGGTACGGCTCAATCCATGTACATCCCATCGGGCTTCCGGCTGGTCGCCTATCAGGGCCCCAATTTCAACGGCAGCTCCAACATATTCCCCCGTGGCATTTATTACAATCTTGCCACAGACGCCGTCGGATGGGGTCGTGCAATCAATTCCATGGTCGTGGAAAGGGATATCAACAACTCCATAAATCAGGGGAGTGTCAATGTCGGTGCCGTCGTGGCGTATACTGACGCGGGCTACAGAGGCTCTTCAGCTTCCTTCCAGATGGGGTCTCATAACACCCAGCAGATGGGTGGAGCATTTGTCCGCAGCATATCCTCCATACAGATCCCTTCCGGCTACAGGGTGGTCGTCTATGACGGCCCCAACTTCACCGGGAACTACAGGATACTGACATATTCCATCGACAACTTCGCTGCAGAAGGCAACGGACAATGGAATGACCGCATACAATCGATGGTCGTTGAAAGTGCCAATTCAAATACTTCAATCATTAACAACAACATTAATAACAACAACATTCCGGGACGTCCGCAACCGACGGTGGTCAACAATGATATCGTCATGGCATATGCGGATGTGATGTACCAGGGCTCCGTGCAGCCGCTGGCGGTAGGAAGTTACACCGGCAACCAGCTCATTGGAACTCCGCCACGCACCCTCTCGTCCATCAAGATCCCGCCGGGATACAAAGTGACGGTCTACGACGGACCCAACTTCAACGGGGATTACAGGATACTGACATATTCCATCGACAACTTCGCGGCAGAAGGCAACGGACAATGGAACGATAGGGTATCTTCCTTGATCGTGGAAAGAACGAATTTCTAGAAAGCATACATGTAAAAGGAAGCGGATATCCGCTTCCTTTTTTTATCACGGAGATCAAACGGAAAATACACATGAAAAAAGAAATCATCATCCTGTTGGCATGCGCTGCAGTGATATCCTGCAAGAGTAAATCTTCGACAACGGTAGCCGGCAGCTACGTTTCGCCCATAGCGGGAATGGAAGCATTCAGCGAGGGCGTCACGTTGAACGCCGACGGATCAGCCAGCAGCATCAATACGGCAACACTGCAATACAGCAAATGGACCGTCGTGCCGTCTGGGAAGAATGAGCTTATCATCCTTTCTGGTGAAAGCATCGGAAACGGACAGACCATTCCCGTATCAGACACATTCACGATGGTGAAAGAGCCTGACGGCAAGACTGCGTTGCAATCCACAGGAGCCAGAAAGCTCACATTCACCGATCCGGCAAGGGTGAGTGAGGTCATCTCCGAATATTCGACAGACTATTGTTATAAAAACAAGGAGACGGCTGATATTGCGGAGCTGCGCTATAAGAAATCCGGGAATCTTATTTTTGGAAGCCTTAGCTATCAGATCAGCGGAAAGGATAAGAATTTCGGAAATATCAAAGGTGTGATCAAAGGTGACACGCTGACCGGGGATTATACTTTTTTTGCGGAAGGATCTGAAAGTGTCCGCCAGGTCGTTCTGCTCAAGACCGGAACCAGTTGGAAGGAGGGTGTCGGAGAAGTCGAGGTGGAAGGCAATAAAGCCCGTTTCAAGGATATTTCCACCCTCAGATTCGAAGGGTTTTCGATGGATTCCACTGCATGCAATTGATCCCTAAAGGGTTTCAAACTGCCAATAAAAAAGCCGGACATGTCATCCGGCTTTTTTTATTGGCAGTTATTTTCAGTGATCAAAACCGAAGGGTCGTGGGCAGATATTTCGCCAGCAGTTCCTCATAGTAAGGCTTCAGTTCACTCCAAACGGGCGGAGTGGGATTCTTCGAATATAGGTCGTAGGGATTGAAGAGGTTCACCCACTTGAGCATTTCGCGATCATGGTCGTCCAGCAAATATCCGTATTCACCCTCACGATGCCAGGCATAGAAAGAATGATACCGAAGCATGTAAAGACCGGGCTCTGGTATGTGGTCCTTCATCATTTGGTAGACATATTCATCATGTCCCCATGACATATGTACATTTCGGAGTCCACAACCTTCTTTGTAAACACCCAGCTTCGTATTGAACGCCGGATTAATGAAGTCTGGATTATCCTTGAAAAATTCCGGATACACCACTTTGTTGGAATATGCGCAGCCAACGGGGAAGGTATCCCCTACCACCGCCCACTGCGGTTCGCCGAAGAGACAGAGGACCTTGCCCATATCATGCATCAGACCGACGAGTACCATCCAGTCGGGGTGTCCATCCCTGCGAATGGCCTCCGATGTCTGCAGTAGGTGTTGGAACTGGTCGAGGTCGGTATCTGGATCGGAATCATCAACGAGCTGGTTCAGGAAGTCGAAAGCAGACCACACAGGCATCTCCTTCTTGTCAAACTTCAGATAATCTCCCTCTTTTTGGCGCACGAAATCATAGGTCTGGTATGTATGATTGAGGCGGTAGAACTCCCTGACGGTATCCCGGGCGGGCTCGTCATAATTGCGGTATTCCTCGGTAGACTTGGAAGTTGCGATCGTATCGGGCTCGGGATAGCGCTCCAACACGAAGTCTTCCCATTCGTCAAGGCTTTTCAACGGATTGATCTCCGCGGGCTTGAACTGTTTCTCGAGTGTAGACATGGCAAATGATTTGAGTGATGATAAATACAGATGCGGCGTCTAAAATACTGTTTTTTTTTGGCGTATAAAACGATACTTTGTGCCTGACATACTATTGTTTGCCACAACACTAATTGCTCCATGAATCTTCAATTCACAGACTATGCTGTCATAGTCCTTTATTTCATTTTCGTTATCGCGGTCGGATTCATCCTCAAGAAGAAGATCCGTTCGAGCAATGACTTCCTGAACAGCAGCCGGAATATCCCGCTCTGGATCACGAGTCTCGCCTTCATCTCCGCCAACCTCGGGGCCCAGGAGGTCCTTGGGATGGTCGCCTCCGGTGCGAAGTATGGCATCATGACGGTGCATTTCTACTGGGTGGGCGCCATCTTCGCGATGTTGTTCCTCGGCGTGTTCATGATGCCTTTCTATTACGGCAGCAAAGCCCGCAGCGTCCCGGAATACCTGTATATGCGGTTCGATGAGAAGACAAGGGGGCTTAATGCCATCACCTTCGCCGGCATGACGGTGTTCTCCTCCGGCATCTCGCTCTATGCCCTGGCCAAACTGCTGGAGATCACCCTGAACTGGGATTTCGACTTCTCCATCTGGGTCGCGGCCGGGATTGTCATGGCATACACTTTCCTGGGCGGACTGACGAGCGCAGTCTACAATGAGGTGCTTCAATTCTTTCTGATCGTCCTCGGACTCTCACCACTTGTCATCGTGGCCATGCAGGACGCCGGCGGATGGGCGAACATCAAAGACAACCTCGCGCCACAGTACACACATGCGTGGAAGTATATGGGCAGTGCCGATCAGAACAGCATGGGCATCAACGCCATCTCGCTGATCTTCGGACTCGGGTTCGTGATGTCGTTCGGATACTGGTGCACAGACTTCCTGGTGATACAACGAGCCATGATCGCCAAGAATATGAACGAGGCGCAGCGCACACCCATCATAGCGGCCATTCCGAAGATGTTCATGCCGCTGATCGTGGTGCTCCCGGGCGTCGTGGCGATCGCATTGATGCAGCCGGCACTTCAGTCCAAAGGCTTCTCCATACCGTCGACGGCCGACGGCGGGATCGACTATACCATGACACTGCCGGCCCTCATTGCACACTACTACCCCAGCGGACTCCTGGGTGTGGGCATCACCGCATTGTTGGCGTCCTTCATGAGCGGCATGGCCGGAAACGTGACAGCCTTCAATTCCGTCTTCACCTACGACATCTACCAGGCCTATTTCGTGAAAGGGCGTTCCGACAAGCATTATCTGCACGTTGGAAAAGGAATCACGGTCGTGGGCATACTGATATCGATCGTCACGGCATATGTCGCACAGAGCTTCAACAATATCAACGACTTCTTGCAACTGGTATTCAGCTTCGTGAACGGTCCTCTCTTTGCGACTTTCGTGCTGGGCATGTTTTGGAAACGGACGACGAGCCACGGTGCATTCACCGGCCTGCTAATGGGCACGGTCGCAGCGGCATTAACACACGGACTGACGATCGCAGAGGGAAAGGGCGGTTGGATATCGCCGGAATTCACGATCGGCAGCGGCATGGCACAGGCATTCGCCGTGGCATCTGTCGCATTCACGGTGAACTTCATCCTCACCGTGCTCGTCAGCCTGATCACAAAGCCAAAACCCGAAGAGGAGCTGAAGGGGCTTGTCTATTCCCTCACGGAGAAACCGAAATCGGCCGATCTGCCCTGGTACCAGCGGGCATCAACCCTCGCCCTGGCATTGGTGCTGATCACGATCCTCCTTAATTGGCTGTTTTATTAAACTAACGCACATGTATAACCGATTTACCAATCTCAGG
The DNA here is from genome assembly GCA_903957405.1 of uncultured bacterium. GTDB lineage: Bacteria > Bacteroidota > Bacteroidia > Chitinophagales > Chitinophagaceae > Pollutibacter. The sequence goes on from CAJBPC010000560.1 coordinate 7,248, forward strand.
TTCATCATAGGGCTCTTCTTCTCGATCATGGCGGTGCTGGTGCTTGTCGGCTACCTGACGTCGGCCGAACCCGGGAAAGCGATAAGCCTATATTCCGGGCTGGCCTTCCTGCTATTCGGATTGCTGATGATGTACCGTCCCGGTGCGCCGGATGAGGAT
>CAJBPC010000561.1 GCA_903957405.1 uncultured bacterium
CCGATAAGTTGATTTGCTGAGTGAATCGAGGATTTCGTAATTCCCAAGCTCATAATGACTCAAGAGATGCACCAGTCGCGCATAACACTGCAGATCTAATCGCAGGTCACCAGGACCATTGATGATACGATAGGTATAGTCGATCGCCTTGTTGAAATCCCTGTTTCCGAAATACATCGAAGCGATCTTGTAATTGAATAACATGATGCGGTGCTGATCTACGAATAATCCAAAGTCATGAATGCTATGCTCGATCTCCGGCACCAATTTGACACCTTCGGAGAATGTCCCCTTCATCAGATGCCGGTTGATCCTCGCGCTATTCATATAGATGGAGGCATGCACCCTGAAGTTATCATGTTTCAAAGCCTCCTCAGTAACGGCAAAATCCTCAAATTCTTTGAGTGCTTTGTCAAATCCTCTGAAATCCCGAAGTGCGAAGTGTGCATTTAAGACACTATGCAGTCCTTTGATATAGTGTCCGGTTTCTATTGCGATCATTCTGGTGTCTTCCTTATACAAATCCACCCATTTGCGGGCATACCTGTAGTTTAATAGGAAATCCTGACGGATGAATGCAAACCAGCAGAAACTCTGGTACAGGTATAGCTTTTCATAAAAGCCAGTCACTTTCGTAAGATCCGAAGGCAGATTATTGCGGAAATAGGTTTTTAATTCAAGCTCCTCCGCTTCATTGCGCGTATGTCCATGGATCACATACCATCGGTACAGTAGCAATGCCAGACTGGAGAGTTTTGTTACCCGTTCTATGTGCTGGCTGACTTCCATGGCTTCCTTTGCCAATTGTTCCGTTTTTTCTGTGGAACTGCGCGTGATATGCAGGGTCTCGATTTTTTTCTCCAAGGATATCAGCTGCACAAGTGTGTTGATTTTCTGATTGTTCCGTGCCAGTTCCTTTGCCTTTTCGAGGATTTTAAGGCTTTGTAGTTTTAATCCTTTGTTATATAGGATTCGCGCATTATCAAGGTGCTCACTGAGCTGAAGGTCGATGTTGTCCTTTGACTTCAGCAGCCGGAGACTGGCTAGCAGCTGTTTGTTCAAGTGTGTCTTTAGGTTGGCCAGTTTCGATTTGTTGAGGGATTTTATTTTCCTGAAAATGGCTTTTTCGTCGTATTCTTCCATCCCATCCATGGCATCGAAAAGCTGCACTACTTTAAGATCGTCCTTGTCAGAACTCCTTTTGATGTAGATCTTGAAATGCCGCTTTTCCGCTTTCTCCATGGATTTGACCAGCTGAAAAAGGGCATCCGAAAATGGTGTTGACATCCCTGTTGTTTTTTGTTGAAACCCAATGAAAACAAGCACTTCCGAAAATCGGACAGGGCTTAGACATCAGATTTTATAAAACAATCTGATTTTAACAATCGCTTCGAACAGGATAATTTAGTACTGAGTTCAGAAAAAAAGATGAACACAGGTTTAAAAACCCATCACAAGCAGACTACCACCTCTTTTCATATGGCAAGCAATCGTTAACGGTCGGCTGTTTCAACAGCTGACCCTTTTTTTGTCAACCGCAGCAATTGTCTCGTCGGTTTCTTATGCTAAAATTACGCAAACAGCCATTTCCTTAATGGTATCCTGACAATATAATCTTTTAAAATGTCTTTAATTTAAATTGACAAGGTGCCGACAAACTGCCGGCACCTTGTCAAAGGAAGAATCTCATGCAAAGCCGGATCATTTCATTTTTCTTTTTTCGATGCGGATGCTTGCGAAGAAAGGGGTATTCTCATAGCGGGATACTTCCACTACAATATCGGAACTGCCCAGCTCATCTTTCAGGAAGCAATAACTCCTGGTGATGTTACGTCCTTCTACAATTTCCTGATGAAGCACTACACCCTCCTGATCACGTATGGTTACAGCAAGTTTTAAATTTTCCGGATTGCTCACTTCCATTTTGTAGACGGGATGGGTGTTGCGATATCCGGCAAAGGCGACTTTCACTTCGGGATTCTTTTCTCCGGCTTGGACATTTAAGGATGCAAGTGTGACGATAGACAAGAGGAGCATGGTCGTTAAATGCCTGATGTTCATTTTCATGATAAATTGGTTTGATGATTGATGAAATAATGACAAGAACTTTCAGGCAAACAATGCAGCGGGCAAGCGCAAACGGAATATCTACTGAGGACAGTGAGGGCGTTAATCTCTGTTTCGGAGACAAATGTATGGCAGGTCAGTCGAACTGAAAATTGATCTTCCTTCAACTATATTTACGTTTAAAGTGAATAAAGGATGCCGAAATCCCCTATTGTTGCGGGTTTAGGTGGTCTTCCGCAACTGATGTTCAACCATATTTCAATGCGCTCATTCCTAGGGAAACTGAAATCTGGACAAACATTTTACATTTCGAGTATGCATTAACGTTATTACGTTAATGTATGTCACGAGAATTTATTTTTAATACTGTCTATATGTCTATAGCGGAGAATTTCCCATTTATTCCCTAATTTCAAAATCACGATTCAAAAGAGCGCATATCATCCGTATGAAATTCAACAGACGCAATGCCATCCGAAAGTTTCTTTTTCTTTCTGCCGGAACAGTTCTGATCCCATCCTGCATACAGGAAATCAGGAGACCATCCGTGAGACTACGGTATCTTGAAATCACCGGAGATGATGAACGCATGCTGGCGGAACTTGCCGAAACCCTCATTCCCAGGACTGATACACCCGGAGCGAAGGATGTTTCAGCCCATCTGTTCGCGTTGCGGATGGTGGATGATTGTCGGCCTACGGAAGAGCGGAAATTATTCATGGAAGGTTTGAGGGCTTTTAATGCGTTATCCGTGAAAGAGGAAGGCAGTATTTTTACTGATCTTGATAATGGCAAACGCAGTTCCATGCTGCGTCGGATGGAG
>CAJBPC010000562.1 GCA_903957405.1 uncultured bacterium
AACAAGGGTCTTTACAGGCTGACCCACCATCACAAACACCAGGGATGAAAGAGAAACAAATCCAATTAAAATCACTTTCAGGCGCTTGTCAAAAAAAGGATGGGCGGTGCGAAGAAACGAGACGGAAGTGTATGCCGATCCAATGACCGATGTGATAGCTGCACACCACATCACAACCCCGAAAATCATATAACCCGTTTGACCGGCAGCCAACCTGAAAACCGCAGCAGCTGGGTTGCTGTCACCAAGACTAATTCCCCGAGACACCACCCCCAATGCAGCAAGAAACAAAAGCACACGCATCACGGAAGCCAGCAATATGGCCGATACTGCCGAATGGTTCACTTCCCTCAAATGAGCCTCTCCAGTCCTGCCTGAATCAAGCAGCCTGTGCGCACCCGCAAAACTGATATATCCTCCCACGGTTCCGCCAACAAGTGTAAGAATTGCCCTCACATCTATCCGCTCGGGTACAAAACTTCGGTACAAAGCATCTGCCATCGGCGGATCTGCCTGATACACCACATACACGGTGAGGCCGATCATGACAATACCGAGGAGCTTGGCAAAGGAATCCATCCATCCGACTGCATCCCGGGAAATAAAGATGCCAATGGCAATCATTGCACTGATCACTGCACCTACCCTGACATCCATACCCGTCAACACATTCAGTCCCAAACCGGCTCCTGCCAAATTCCCAATATTAAAGGCCAATCCACCTGCAACAATCATCAGAGTCAGGAGATGTCCCGCACCCGGGAAAACCTTGTTGGCTATTTCCTGAGCGCGTAAGCCACTGGCTGACACGATCCGCCAGATATTCATCTGCGCACCAATATCCACTAACACGGAAATAAGGATGATAAAGCCAAAACTTGCCAGCAACTGGTTGGTGAAGACTGCTGTCTGGGTCATAAAACCAGGCCCAATGGCGGAAGTCGCCATAAGAAATGCCGCCCCTACCAATGGAGAATGACGGAGTGCTCGGTAAAAACTCATGCTGCAACGATTGGCGCACAGATTCGGATTCCATGATCAGTCAAGGCCTTGCGAAGGACTGTAGCAAATTCAACAGCATGGATACCATCTCCATGTACACAAATGGTGTCAGCTGTCATGGGTATCATGCTGCCGTCAATAGTGGTGACCATTCCTGACGTAAGAATCTCCTCAACCTGACGGACGCACTGACCCACCTCCCGTATCACCGCACCTACATCGGATCTGGGGGTGAGCGATCCGTCAGACCGATACTTGCGGTCAGCAAATACCTCTCTGCAAAAAGAAAGGCCGGTCACAACTGCCGCTTGCTCCAGCGCACTGCCTGCCGGACCATACAACATAAGGGTCTTATCAAAATAATAAACTGCATGTGTGATGGCCTCAGCAAGTTCCAAATCCCGGGCTGCACGATTATACAAAGCGCCATGTGGTTTGACATGGTGCAACCTGACGCCCGCAGCACGGACAAAAGCCTCCGTTGCACCGATCTGATACAAGACAATGTCGTAAACCTCCTGGGATGTCAGCCCCATGTCGCGACGACCAAAACCTTGAAGATCAGGGTAAGATGGATGTGCGCCAATGGCAACATCATGCAACTGAGCAAGCCTGACGGTACGATGAATGGTTCCGGGATCACCACCATGGTAGCCGCAAGCGATATTTGCAGAACTCACCAATGGCATGAGCACTTCGTCATTCCCTATGACATTTAACCCGAAACTCTCCCCCATATCGCAGTTAAGATCTATGCTTTCGGACATGCCATTTGTTGAGTTGAAATCTTACCAATTTTTGCTGACTGAAGATAGCATAAAAATGACAACGCGATTTTCCTGAAAATCTCCATTGTTCAGCACCCTGATTCATTGATTAAAACGCAAGCTGACAGCGGTTTCCAATCTTCTTAGTCCCCTTTGCTGTTGCAGAAATAAGGCTTCCGCCTGAGCCATTTGAATCTTCTCAAAAACAACAGCATCCCCAGGCCGAAGTTGTGCACAAAAAGGCAGATCAGCTGCACAAACCTGCACAATCCTGGGATATCCACCAGTGGTCTGTGCATCTGCCATCAGAAGGATTGGCATGCCATCGTGGCTGATCTGAATGGTTCCAGGACAAACCGCACTTGAAATCATTTCCTTCTTCTCCAATGACTCAATCTCTAAACCTTTTAACCGGTACCCCATCCTGTTAGATCGGTCAGACACGATAAAACGCTGTGACAGAAAACTCATATCCGTATTTTGAATGAACCAATCCCATTCCGGCCCCTCAAGTATCCTTATCACCCCAACGCTTGAAGCCGTCTGAAGGAAAAATGAGGCTCCCCAAGAGGATATTGCAAAACCATTTACGAGCTTTGATGACAATGATTTAACGATGGCTTGACTGACAAATCCAATGGAATCATTCCATGAAAGCCTGTCACCGGCATGAAGTACCCTGCCACCAAAGCCTCCAAGCGCCGCTGGTGTATACGTGCTGCTGCTTTCCAATTGATGACGTGATGTAAAACCACCAGCCAAGGCCAAATAAGACCGGAACCCTCGCCTTGATGGTGCAAAAGACAAAATAGAAGAGGTTGTGACCCAAACCGGTCTGCCCATCTCTATCGGCCATCCGTTTACCATGGGTAAGGAGCCGCCTCCGCAACAGGAAATGAGTGCATCCGCCTCCAAAAGAAATTCCGCCCCATGTGATGTGATCTCCAATACCGGCATTGTCGACGGATTTCCACAAAGAATATTGGCCAACTGAAAAGAAACCATCTCCGCAGCTCCACTCAAGGGTACGCCATATTCTCGGAAGCCCGTCCGCGCAGAAGACTGAATGGTCGTGGAAAACCCAGGACGTATGACAAAGAAACTCATATGTTATGCAGATTCTCAAATTCGGAAAGAGAAATCTCATAGAACCGTACCTGCATCCCGGGCTGCAACAGGCAACATGGATCCCTGTCAATGTCGAAAAGCCTTACCGGGCTCCGGCCAATAACCTGCCAACCACCGGGAATGTTTGAAGGATAAATCCCCGTCTGCCTTCCGGCCAATGCCACGGA
>CAJBPC010000563.1 GCA_903957405.1 uncultured bacterium
CAGGGATGAGGCCACGGGCAGGAAAGTGACCATCCGGGCCCAGCAGGTGATCGATGCCACCGAGCTGGGAGACGTGATCGCCGATGCCGGAATACCCAGCGATATCGGAATGGAGGCCAGTGCCATGACTGGTGAAAAAGTCAACGTGCCATCCACAAACGACATCATTCAGGACATGACCTTCGCTGCGATCCTAAAGGATTTCGGTCCCGGCGCGGATTGCACCCTTGTACGGCCCGCCGGATACGACCCGATGGAATTCGATGGCTGCTGCAACGAATTCTGCAGCACGCCCGGTAAACTCACGACCAACGTGGATGCCCGCCAAATGCTCGATTACGGCAGATTGCCGAATGACAAGTACATGATCAACTGGCCCGGGAAAGGGAATGACATCTACCTCAATATGATTGGCATGTCACCTGCCGAAAGGGCTCAAGCGGTCGCCCTGGCAAAAGCGAAGACCATTCGGTTCATCTATTTTCTGCAGACGCAGACCGGCTTCAGGAACATTGGACTGGCGGATGATGAATTTCCCACAGGTGACAGGCTGCCACTCATTCCCTACCATCGCGAAAGCAGGCGTGTGAGGGGCATCGTACGCTTCAACCTCAACCATATCGCCGAACCGTACAGCCAGACGGAGGCCCTCTACCGGACAGGGATAGCCGTAGGGGATTATCCGGTCGATCACCATCACCGGGAGAATCTCAACGCCCCGCAGCACCTCGGATTCTATCCCGTGCCATCCTTCAACCTGCCCCTGGGTGCATTGGTCCCCGCCGGTTACGACGGCATCATCGCAGCGGAGAAAAACATCAGTGTGAGCAATGTGGCAAACGGCACCACCCGGCTTCAGCCCTGCGTGATGCTGACCGGACAGGCGGTCGGAATGCTCGCAGCTTTGTCTGTCGCATCCGGAATGCAACCCCGGATGGTCCCGGTGAGGAAGGTGCAGTCGGCACTGATCGAAGCAGGTGCGTACATCATGCCCTTTTATGATGTTAAACCCGACCATCCGCATTTCGCTGCCATCCAGCGGATCGGTGCCACCGGCATCCTCAAAGGGAAGGGCGAGCCTTACAAATGGGCCAACCGTACCTGGTTCCACCCGGACTCACTGATACGCATAACCGAAATCATGAAGGATGTCAGGGATTTCACGGATGTCAGCCTCAAAGGACAAGACTGGCTGTCGGTGGGCGAAGCGATCGACCTTGCCTCGGGCATCGCATCATCACGAATGGGGAAGGCAAAGGACGGGACGATCACCGATCCGGCTGGCATAGCCAGAAAAGCGGGCGCAGGCTGGGCCGCATGGGGGCTGACGGATTTCAACACCGGCAGGCCGATCACAAAGCGCGAACTGGCCGTGCTGCTCGATGAAACCGTAGATCCGTTCAACCTCTTGCAAACCGACCATAAGGGCTTTTATATCAAATCCATCAAATAGCAAACCAAAACCAAGTTTATGAAACAACGATTGCTCATGCTGCTGATGATGCTTGTTTCGGCACTGCAAGTGGCGGCGCAGAACATCGAGGTGACCGGCAGGGTCACCAGCGCTGCTTCCGGCAATGCTGCCGAAGGCATTACGGTGACTGTCAAGGGAACCCAGCGGGGAACGACCACGAACGCCACGGGATTTTACGCCATCCGTGCCGGTATCGGCGAAACACTGGTCTTCAGCGGCATAGGTTTCACCAGCCGTGAGGCAGCCATCACCTCAAAGACACTCGATCTTTCGCTCGAAGGCGTCTCCGGCGATCTCGGCGAGGTCGTGGTGGTCGGTTATGGCACCCAGCGGAAGTCTAACCTCACCGGATCTCAGGTGAACCTGAACAATGCGGCGATCACCAGGCGCCAGGTGACGAGCACCAGCCAGGTCCTCCAGGGCCTCGCACCGGGTGTCACCATCCAGCAGCAGTCAGGCAGGCCCGGAGCCGACGGGGCATTCATCCGTATTCGGGGGGAGAGTTCCATACAGGGCAACAGCACCCCGCTGATCGTGATCGACGGACTGCTCATGCCGACCGGCAGCGGTCCCGATGCACTCAACCAGATCGACCCGAACGCGATCGAGAGCATCACGATCCTAAAGGATGCGGCCTCCACCGCCATTTACGGCAACCGCGCTTCGAGTGGTGTGATCGTCGTCAGGACCAAGCGTGCGACCCAAGATGGAATGAAAGTGAGTTATAATAACTTCTTTACGAAGCAGCAATTCACGTCACTGCCCGAACGCGTGAGTGCACTCGACCATATGATCTACAGCAATGAAGCGGAAGCCAATCGTACCGGCAACCCTGCCGCAATGGTGTATCCGCAGTCTACCCTGGATAAATATGCCGCCAATCCGGCCGGTAACAATTTCGATGTGATCAATACCGATTGGATCGATGCGGTGCTGACGAACAGCGGCATGCTGCAGAACCACAACGTTCAGATATCTTCCGGCGGAGAAAAGCTCAAGCTCTTCACTTCCATGACCTACATGAACCAGCAGGGTCTTATCCCGAATAATCGCTTCGAGAAATATGACCTCCGCCTCAATCCCGAATACAAGATCAATAAATGGCTGACCCTTACGGGGGTGCTGGGCTTCAACCAAAACAAGACGGTCAACCCCTCTACGGGAAGCCCTGAGTTCATCATCCGTCAGGCCATCGGTCTTCCTGCACTGGGTGC
>CAJBPC010000564.1 GCA_903957405.1 uncultured bacterium
CATTCTGAGGACTTCGGTTCTTCTTCATTAAGGCCATCTATTTTACTATCCTTATTAATCTTGAAAGTTTTGAGGAGATCATCGAATTCGAAAGCACAGATGAGTGTTTTTTTTACAAACTCTTCTCTTTCCCGAAGAATGTCTTCCTTAAGATCTTCGAGTGGTAATTGTCTTTGACTGAATGATAATACCCTATCATCTGTTTGTATGCTATTTGAAAGGATTTTTGATTTTAGGATCATGCCTGACAGGCTAGTCATCCTACTTAATGCCACATATACCTGACCGGGTGAGAATGATGCACCGGCGTCTATGATTGCTTTTTCGAAAGTGAGTCCCTGGCTTTTATGTATGGTAATGGCCCATGCCAAACGAATCGGATATTGCTTAAAGACACCAAGTTCTTCTTCTTCGATTCGGTCTTTCTCTTTGTTGAATTTATACCGGATGTTCCGCCAAGTTTCAAGTTCAAGTTCAAGTTCTTCAGGGTCGTCATCGAAGCGTACGAAAATTTTTTTATCCTCGTCAATTCGGCTTATGGTTGCGAGTTTTCCGTTGTAGTATCTTCTGAACTCACCTTTATCGTTTTTGATGAACATGACTTGCGCTGAAGTCTTTAGGGATAAATTCGGTTCTGCAGGATAACTTTTTTCAGGAAAGTCACCATCAACATCTGCGTTGAAAAATTCCAGTTTTCCAGGAAGTTCCGCTAATGCTTTTTGGTTAATCCTATCGGCCCGGCTATTGTGTGTGGTGAGGGTAATGTAAAAATCGTTTTCAGGCGGTATGAAGTCAGGGACATAATGCTCATTCAGTGCATACAACTCTTCCGGTCCGGCTTCACTATTCCGGACAGCATTCAGTAGTCTGATGAAGCGATCATCGTTCTGACGGTAAATTTTTTGAAGTTCAAGACAAACGGGAGGGGACTCTTTCATGACGAGCGCATCGAAGAAAAAAGGACTTTTATAGTACTGTTTCATCAGTTCCCATTCATCCTGTCGCGTTACTGGCGGTAGCTGGAATAAGTCGCCTATTAAAAGTACTTGTACTCCTCCGAATGGCCGTTTGGGTTGTTGTCGGACATGACGAAGTACAGCATCAATTGCATCCATAGTGTCTGCCCTGACCATCGAGACCTCATCAATGATCAAAAGTTCCAGTTTTTCAACCGTTTCTCTTTTCTGAGGGGACAACCGAACATTCCGAAGGAGGCTTTGAAGGTTCAAAACCGTATGGTCGATTCTACCCCAGCCATGAGCATGACCTGGTAGGAACAACCCTGGAGCTATCTGAAAGAAGGAATGGATTGTTTGACCTCCTGCATTGATAGCTGCAACTCCTGTTGGAGCTACAACAGCAATTTTTTTAAATGCATCGTCACGTACATGTCTTAGAAAAGTTGTTTTTCCTGTACCAGCCCGCCCCGTAAGAAAAATATTACGATCTGTGAAGTTCACATATTGCAGTGCTAGTTCGAAATATGTATTCTGAGGGTCTGTGGCCATCCAAAGGCAAGTTAACGAAGTTGAGCATTGAAGTATTGGTGGAATCTCACTCTATAAAGTTTTTTTCACCAAATTTCTTGGCATTTCATCAATCGACGGGTGTGATTGTATAGCCAGATTTTTTGAGAAGCCCTATCACACCGTTTTCGCCGGGAAGATGTCCAGCTCCAACAGCAAAAAATGTTGGTTGTGCAGCCATGGCTTTTTCCATTACAGGTATCCAGTTTCTGTTTCGGTTTATGAGTAGGATATCTTCGAAACCGGCCATGTCAGGTGATGCATTGATCATATTTGCAAGCCCATTAAGGTCTTTATGATTATAAAGAAGCACCATTTTTGTAAATTCAGTCCGTTGAATTTCGTAGTTGTCTATCATTTCCATAATCATGCTGATTTCCGTCGTATCTGGAATCTTGTCAAACACAGCGAATTGGTCTTCTAATTTTTCTAGACCCAGAACTTCCATATTTTGTTTTTTAGCCATTTCTAAAAGCCTTTGTTCGTAGGATTCAGGTTTGCGACATGGAAGTATTTTGCTATAAAGCAAGCTAAGCAGGGTGAAGGGCTTCATTCTGTTAACCATTATCATGGGCATGCCGATGGTATCTTTCATAAATCTTTCAAGCCGAGTATAAGATTCTGAGTTCATTAGTTCTCGTATGCTACCTTGTTTCAGCATGGAGAGTTGGACTGTTTTTATCATTAGCGATGCATCGTCCATATCGATTTCGA
>CAJBPC010000565.1 GCA_903957405.1 uncultured bacterium
CGGTGTGTTCGTCAGGAATGAGGCCAACTCCAAGGCGAGTAATAAATGCAACACGAGCCGGAGGGCTCCCGCTCGAACTGCTGCTCCAGGGTTTGAAATGCCTTGTTCACCTTATTCGTCAACCCGACTTTGTTCAGCGGGAGGCGAACAATACGCGCCTGCTCGGCGAGTGACTGGATGATGCTTTGACGGATCCACCACACGGCGTAAGAAATGAACTTGAAGCCGCGCGTCTCATCGAATCGCTGCGCGGCTTTGATAAGTCCGAGATTGCCCTCGTTGATCAGGTCAGGCAGCGAAAGACCCTGGTTCTGGTACTGCTTGGCTACGGAAACTACAAACCTAAGGTTGGCTTTTGTAAGCCTTTCCAATGCCTTTTGGTCGCCTTTTCGAATCAGTTTTGCCAGCCTGACCTCCTCCTCAGCATTAATCATTTCCACCTTCCCAATTTCCTGAAGGTATTTTTCCAGACTCTGTGATTCGCGATTGGTGATCGATTTGCTGATCTTCAGCTGACGCATGCTCATAGCGGAGTGGATTGTTTTTGTATCAGTTATCGAATAAGGACGGATTATCAGAGGGATAAACGATGGAGCTCATAAGATATTGTTAAAGCTCGGTCGGGATAACTTACCCGAGGTTACATCATTACTTGTTTAATTTGTTGAAATCAAATTAGTTAGTGGGATACCATTTATAGTTTTTATTTCATTTTCAGGACATTAAGGCATGACGAAAAAAAAGATGTCCCCCAATACCGATATTTTTCTATTATTGCACAGTGTCGCAACCATAGTGGTTTCCGGCATCGAAACAACACCACATTATATAAACAGTCCGAAAACAATGAGTAAGCAACTGTATACATTAGAATACCCGGTAAGATCTTCCGCCGCCATATTGTATGAATTCCTGTCGACACCTGCAGGGCTGCAGGAATGGTTCGCCGAAAAAGTGGATGAACGCGATGGCGTGTTCAGCTTCAGCTGGAATGGCTCCACCGAAAAGGCAAAGATCCTCGAACGAGAAGATACCCGTTTCGTGCGCTACCGGTGGCTGCATGGACCGGAAAACGAATATTTCGAGTTCGCCATCGAAAAATCGGAGGTTTCGAATCAAACCGTGCTCATCGTCAAAGACTTCGCAGAAAAGAAAGATATCCCCGATCAAAAAAGGCTTTGGGATTTTCAGGTCAATGACCTTTTCCACCGCATCGGTAGCTGAGGTGTGGCTGAAGATGTTCCGGACAGGGCCTATCTGGCCAATAACCTGATGATGTTTTTATAAGCGACCATAAGGTCTTGTTTCATTTCGTTGAATCCTGATATCGGAAATTTAAGCGCAAGCTTCGTGAAGTCACGGGCCGTGTATAATACGAGCCATTCGTCTTCGTCGATCATATCGACAGGCAGGTAGTTGTCATCTCCGAAATGATGCTCCCATTCATCAGGACCGATGCAGGCATGGAAACCCATTTCCTTCACCAATGCATAGTTGCCGATGAGCTTCTCCTGGAAATGCTCCCTGTAGTTCCCTTTCATGTGCAGCGTCACGCTGAAGAAATTACCCCACCAGAACATGGTGCGGATGGCAAACACATCATGCGGCCTGAAATACCTGGGGTAATCGAGGATGACATAAGGAAGCCCCAGATACCCCTCTCCGCGAGAGATCTTAGGTGCGATCTCAATGGCCGTTTCCAGGTCCTTTTCCATTGCGAGGATCTCCTGCTGCTGCAGCTCGGCAATGGACCCGAACAATTCATAGACTTTAGCGATGACGTTGTTTTTTGTAAGCATCACACCGGCATCTGACGCCAAGGCGAGTTCCTCTGGCGAAAGTCTTACATTTGCATCGTTCATCAGGCAAATATATCGCATTCAAACCTCCGATTCCTGCCTTGTTCAAGAAACTCGACAAACTCATCCTGAAGGCTTTCATAGGGCCTTTCATCGCCACATTCTTTGTGACACTTTTTGTGCTGGTGATGCAATTCTTCTGGAAATACATAGACGACCTCGTGGGGAAGGGGCTTGACCTGTTGAGCATCCTTGAGCTCACCGGATACGTCACGGTCACCGCCATCCCACTGGCCCTGCCGCTCGCGATACTGCTGTCTTCCATCATGACTTTCGGCAACCTGGGTGAGAGCTTCGAGCTCGTTGCGATAAAATCCGCAGGCATCCCCCTGCTGCGCTTCATGCAACCCCTGCTCATCGTGAGCCTGCTGGTCAGTCTCTCCGCATTCCTCATCTCGAACTACGTCATACCCGTTGCACAACTCAAGTTCACCACGATGCTGTACGACATCCGCGTGGCGAAGCCCGCCTTCGACATCAAAGAGGGCGTCTTTTACACCAAACTGCCGGGCTTCGCCATCAAGGTCGGGAAAAAGGAAAAAGACGGCAATGGCATTGAGGAAATCATCATCTATGAAAACCAGTCCTCCCTGCAAGACAATGTCATCATCGCGGAAAAAGGCGTCATGCGCATCAGCAACGACCGGAAATTCCTTGAATTCAACCTCGAGAACGGATGGCGGTACCAGGAAAAAGGCAGCTATGGCACCAAGGAAACAGAGTTTTACCGATTGGGATTCAAAAAATATAAGAAATCCTTTGACCTCAGCAGCTTTGAGGTGCTGAAGACACCCGACAGCCTCTTCAAAGGGAACTACATGATGCTGAATGTGAAGCAACTCGACAACGCCGCGGATACGCTGGTGAAGGCGACGACCCATACCGTCAAAGAACGCATGAACCGCGAAGTAAGCAGCTACTTTCTCTGCGGGAAGATGATGGATACGGGATGGATACCCGCCAAGCCCAAACCGGTACTGCGAAAAAAAGTGACGTCTTACGAGGATCTTGTGCCCGACAGCGCATTCAATACCAGCTTCCAACGGGCGACGGAAAAAGTATCCCTGATGAAATCCTCCCTTGACATGATCGCTTATGAGAACGACCAGCGCAGGAAAGAACTCCGGTATACCCTCATAGAATTCCACAAGAAATACGCGCTCTCCTTCGCGTGCTTCGTGTTGTTCATGATCGGCGCACCCCTTGGCTCCATCATCCGCAAAGGAGGGTTGGGCATGCCACTCGTCATCGCTGTCATATTCTTCCTGATATTCCACCTGATCAACATGTTTGGTGAAAAATTCGCACGCCAAGGCATCATGACGTCTCTCGGAGGCACCTGGATGTCCACGGCGATCCTCATACCCGTCGGCATCTTCCTGACCTATAAGGCGATGAATGACTCCCAACTCTTCAACAACGAATCCTATTTCAGGACGTACCGCACCTTTGCAGAGAAATTGCAAAGATGGCGGGCCGCGCGCCGATGAGATTTGTGTTACCTTTAACCCAAATACTAGGAGATGTCTGACAGAAGAAAATTTCTGAAAACCACCATGAAAGGCGGAATGGCCATCGGAGCAGCTTCCATGCTGCCAGGGATGCTGGAGTCCTGCTCCATGCTATCAAAACCATCAGTCACGCCGCCCCTGTTCATCACCCCGGCGACACAGGCACCGCTGGAATATCCCTTCAATGCCCTCGAACCGGTGATCGATGCGCAGACAATGGAATTGCATCATACGAAACACGCTGCCGGATATGCCAAGAACCTCAGGGATGCCATGGCTGCAGAGTCCGTCCCCACGGGCACTTCGGTGGAAACCCTCATGGGCGGGATCTCCAGGTACTCGGTGAAGATGCGCAACAATGGAGGCGGACATTACAACCACGAATTATTCTGGAAATGCATGAAGCCGAATGCGGGATCGCAACCATCCGGCAAGCTGCTCGCAGCCATTGAATCAGGCTTCAACTCCTTCGGCACGTTCAAGTCGAAATTCACCGAAGCCGCCATAACCCGCTTCGGCAGCGGATGGGCCTGGCTATACATGGATAAAAACAATCAACTGCAGATAGCATCCACACCCAATCAAGACAACCCGCTGATGGATGTTTCCCCGGTAAAAGGCCTGCCATTGCTCTGTCTTGACGTATGGGAACACGCCTACTATCTGAAGTACCAGAACCGCAGAGGAGATTATGTCGACAACTGGTTCAAAGTGGTGAATTGGGAATTTGTCCAGAAAAGGTTTGAGGCTGCCTCGTGATGGCCTTCACCCTCTAAATACCGCCCCATGGCGAATATCCGCATCATCGGAGCACTGTTCACCTTCACCATCGCGATCATGATCCTGCTCAGGATCATGGGCGCTCCGTTGGAGACTCCGGACACGCCCTTGGGAATCGTCTCCCTCGAATTGGCCAATGATACGGCCGCCATTCAAAAGATCCTGAGGGTATGGAGCGCCGTCCGGGTGACAGCGGCGGCCAATACGAACATTCTCGCAGATTTCATCTTCATCCCTTTTTACGCCCTGCTGTTCTATACCCTTTGTGGGAACATTGCCGTCAGATCTGGCGGATTGACCGCCCGGTCGGGCACTGCCATCGCTTTCGCATGCCTTATCGCAGGACTCCTAGATGTATTCGAGAACCTGCTCATGCTCTCCTCCCTCAACGGATGGTTCAATACGCTCACAGCCATCATGACGGCATCCCTTGCCTGGACGAAATTCGGGTTGCTGGCGATCGCATCGGCCTATATCATCCTCTTTGGAACATCCCTGCTGATGAGAAAGATCATCAGATAAAAACGCCACACCCTTGCCTGAAAAACAGCGCGTCGGAACTTCCCTAAATAGGCTCAGCCTTTGCCAGCACCTTCCGCTCAAAGGCAGTTAGGCCGACAAAGGCTGATGTATGTCAAGCAATCGTAGGCACAAATATAGACAGGTGTTTTGTCAATAACAAGTTAAAAATGCATAATTCTTTATTCCTCTGATTATTGGAGATGGCCGTGGACTAATTCGCGAAGAATTATCTTTACAGCATAAAACCCGTCACGATGCAAGCTTGGAAAGAATATCAGGATCAGCACAAGGAACGTTTCCTGGAAGAATTACTGGAGTTATTGAGGATCCCCTCCATCAGTGCGCGCAGCGAAAATAAAGATGACATGACCACCTGCGCGGAAGCTGTCAGGGAAAGTCTACTGAAGGCAGGTGCCGACAAAGTCGTCATCTATCCCACGCCTGGGCATCCCATCGTGTATGGGGAAAAAATCACCGACCCCTCACTTCCGACGGTATTGGTATATGGCCACTATGATGTGCAGCCCCCGGATCCCCTGGAACTTTGGCATAGCGGTCCATTTGAGCCGGTGATCAAAGACGGGAAGATCTTCGCAAGGGGTGCCTGTGACGACAAAGGACAGTTCTACATGCATGTGAAGGCACTTGAGACCATGGTTCAAACCCATAGCCTGCCGACGAACATTAAATTTTGTATAGAAGGCGAAGAAGAGATCGGATCCCCCAACCTGGCGAACTTCGTCCGGGAAAACAGGGAATTGCTGAAGGCTGATGTCGTCCTGATCAGCGATACAGCGATGATCAGCATGGAACACCCATCCATCGACATCGGCGTACGCGGACTGAGCTATATAGAAGTGGAAGTGTCTGGTCCGAACCGCGACCTGCACAGCGGGGTCTATGGCGGTGCCGTGGCCAATCCTGCAACGATTTTGGCCCGGATGATCGCTTCCTGCCACGATGAAAACAACCATGTGACCATTCCCGGCTTCTACGACGATGTGGTGGAAGCCACACCAGAGGAACGAAGCATGATGGCGGCAGCACCCTATGACGAAGATGAATTCAAGAAGGACCTCGGCGTGGATGCCGTCTGGGGAGAGAAAGGCTTCACGACCAATGAGCGCACCGGCATCCGGCCAACGATCGAAGTGAATGGCATCTGGGGTGGTTATACAGGAGAGGGTGCGAAGACCGTCCTGCCCGCGAAAGCCTCCGCGAAAATCTCCGCAAGGCTGGTCCCGAACCAATCATCCCGCACGATCACCGATAAACTGCTGAATTATTTCAAGAGCATCGCTCCGGCAGGCGTCACGGTGAAAGCAGAAGAACACCACGGCGGAGAACCCTATATGACACCGGTGGATTCCATCGCGTACAAAGCCGCCGCCGCGGCGATAGGCGATACCTTCGGCAAAACACCGATACCCGTTCGGGGTGGAGGAAGCATCCCTATTTGCGCATTGTTCGAAAAGGAACTGAACATAAAAATCGTGTTCATGGGTTTCGGACTCGATAGCGACAACCTGCATTCGCCCAACGAGAAATACGAACTGTTCAATTTCTACAAGGGCATCGAGACCATTCCGCATTTCCACAAGCGTTTTGCGGAAATGAGCAGATCCTGAGCCCTGACGACCGGGGATGAAACAGGAGCTATCTCCCTCCGGGGGGACAGTGTTCCTTCAGAAATTTCGTAAACAGCGTCTGAAGGTGGAGGGAAGTCCCCTCCCCTTCCCGGAGGCCATGCGACCGCCCGGGATATGGCATGACGGTGAACTGGCGGTTATGCTTCACCAGTTCATTGATCAACATCTCCGTATTCTGGTAATGCACATTGTCATCTGCCGTGCCATGGATATAGAGCAGGTTCCCTTTGAGGTGCTTCGCGTGGTATAACGGTGACCCCTGCACGAAATCTTCCCTGTTCTCTGCAGGAAGTCCCATGTAGCGCTCCTGGTATATATTGTCATACGTCAGCTGGTTGACGACGGCCGCGATGGAGATGCCGGTCTTGTAGATCTCCGGATAACGGAATAAAAGATTCAGCGTGGCCGAGCCTCCGCCACTCCATCCCCAGACCGCCACGCGTGAAGGATCAAGATATGGCCGCTTCAGGATCTGCTTAGCCGCCATCGCCTGGTCACGGATGTTCACCATACCGATCTTACGGTAGATAGCCTTCCGCCACTGCCGTCCCTTAGGAGCCGGCGTACCGCGATTATCGAGCGACACATGGAAATATCCGTCATCTGACAGGCTACCTGCGTAGAGTGCGTTCTTCCCGATCCCATAACGATCGATGACGGTCTGTGCCGCCGGTTCAGAATACACATGAAAAAGCACTGGGTATTTCTTTGTCGAATCGAAATGCGCAGGCTTGGTCATCCAACCATCCATTTCGACACCATCGGCGGTCTTCACCCTGAAAAACTCCACCTCAGGAGTTTTTCCGGCAGCATTGCGAATGGCATCTTCTACGACACGCGTACCATTCAGACCCTGATGCGAGGGAAGACCGATCCATTCGGAGACGGGCCGCGTACGGTGACTGGAGTAAGCATGAAATGCAAATCTGCCGCCGGGCGATACATCGTAATCATGCGTGCCGGGCTGTCCGGCGGGAGTGATGCGTTCGGCAATGGATTCATCATCAAGCCTGGCCCTGTACAGGTATTTCTGCGTGGCATTATCCGGTGATGCTGCGAAATAAAGCTGCCCTCCTTTTTCATCGACACGCACAATATCCATGACGTCAAAGTCCCCAGGGGTCAATAAAAACTCTTCCTTACCGTTGATACTCACCCGATAAAGATGCCTCCACCCGTCCTTCTCACTGGCCCAGAGAAATGACTTCCCGTTGTCCAGCCAGTCCCATCCGCCATAGTCGTAGTCGCCGTCCCAGTTGGGCAGGATGTCGATCCAGGCCTCATCCTTCTCGGATTTGATCAGTAGTGCCTCACCGGTATTTTTTGGGCAGGTAAAGAGCCGACTCTCGTTCTGCTTACGGGTGAGTTGTTGCAAGATGATCCCGGACCCATCCGGGATCCATTCCATCCGCGGGATATAATGCTGGCGGATATCGCCAGGCAGTTTCATCCAGGTGGTGCTGCCACCGGCTGCTGATATCACCCCGACCCTGACGGCGGATGGGGACTCTCCCACCTTGGGATATTCCACCGGAATGACACTGGAATAGACCGAATCGGTATTGTTCATCATCAGGAAATCGCGGGTACCTTCGGCATCCACCTGCCAGTAGGCTATGTGCTTTCCATCCGGACTCCAACGAAATCCATCGCGACAGGCGAACTCCTCCTCATACACCCAGTCGAACGTGCCGTTGATCAGCCGACGGCGACCATCCATCGTTAGGGCCTTCACCACGCCGGTCGTCAGGTCCTCGACATACAGATTCTGCCGGCTGACATAAGCAGCCTTGCTGCCATCAGGGGATAGCTTGGCAAACATCAGCGACTGCGAGGGAAGTCCCTTCCCCAACTGCCGCCATTTGCCCGTAGTGCGGTCGAGAAGCCAGTAATCCCCACGGGTGTTGTACCGCCATACCCGTGCGGTGTTGGTGAAGACCAGAAGTTTGTTCTTGTCCCTGCTGAAAGCGAAAGACTCCGGTTGCAGAGGCTTTCCATCGATCAAAAACTGTGACGCATCCACCAGCACCTTCTCCTTCCCGGAGGAAAGCTCGGTCACGAGGATACCACCTGCGCCATATTCGATGTAGCTGCCGCCATCCTCCGACCATTGGGAGTTGCCGGGCTTTTGCGCCTCACACACAAAGGTAAAACCAATAAAAACACAAGCTATGGCGATGGTGCGGCCGAAGTACATATGAATCACATTTATGGATAAAAATAAAACTAAAAACCATCGGTAGTGATGGTTTCAAAGACATAGTCGGCCACTTGTCATATTTTTGGCACAGCAGCAGCAAATGGCAACCCATGCAAACAAAGGAAAAGATCCGAATCGACAAATATCTCTGGTCCATCCGCCTGTTCAAGACGCGATCAGCCGCCTCCGATGCCTGCGACAAAGGCAAGGTGAGGATGAATGGGGATGCTGTGAAAGCCTCCAGGAACGTGCATGTGGGCGACACCTACGAAGTGAAGGCTGAGGCCAGAAAATGGATCATCCGCGTGGATGCGCTGTTAGACCACCGCGTCCAGTATCCTGAAGCGATCAAACATTACACAGACCTCACCCCACCCGAAGAAAAAGACGCCATACCGTTTCTGGCGGCAGTCTTTCATACCGGCAAGCGACAGAGCAAGATCGGCCGACCAACGAAAAAGGACAGAAGAGAGCTGGATGATTTCATGGAATGATGCTTTCTTGCAGTCATGCCCATCGTCAGGCAGATGCTAGAACCCTGAAGAAACTCAATGGTCATCATCATCCGAAAAAACGGGCGCATTCCGGCCTGATGCCTCATCACGCCGTGTTTGATTCCGACATCAAGAACGGGTTTGCAAAGACATGAATCCATTCCCGCTCCCACTGCGAAACTGATGCCTTCACCCAACAACATCCGCTACCTGCTGCGGGTGTCATTTCAGGAAGGAGAGATTGTTGAACACGACCACCTGGAACTGAGAACGGCTCCTGGTCTCCTGCACCTGACTCATGATACCGACCTCCATTCGAAGGTCTTTTTTCAACACATAACCCATCGCTGCATAGATCCTGTCGCGGTCGAAAACAGGTTTGTCAAGATGCAGGAAAAATTCATTGTAAGCGGAGATGTAAAACGCTCCCGGATCCATGCCGGGTTTGTTGACCGGTACATTCACTGCCAGGAAATACCGGAACCGCATCCTGAAATCATCCTGCAGGAACCGTTGTTCCAAACGATAGCGGTGCTGTAGAAAGACTCTTCCGAACTGTTGCCGGGTGATGAACTGCTGCCATACCCGATGCTCGCGGGTGCTGCGTTTCATATCCGTCCCGGCAACATAAGGCTCCGATTGGATGTAGGCGTACCCCAACAGCAGATTATTGTTGTTCGCGGTCAGGTTCCTGCCGACACCAGTGCGCAGGATCAGTTGTTCAAGGTCACCTGCCACATTATAGTTCCGGTACTGCACTTCATTCCACAGATTCCATTTCTTCTTTGCAAAAGGCTGGTTGCCAACGTAAATGAACCAATTGCCGACGTCTGATCGCTGAGCCTGGCTGAAAAGACTCAAACATGTCAGGAACAAAACTGCCGATGCTTTCACATACGGATGATAAGGTCGGGAAAGAATAAAACCAATCATCGGCTCCAGATTTCATGGATCGGGTCGCCCTTGGAGCTCTTCCCGGAATGCTGCCAGTTCCGCCCTTCAACTTTTCCATCGAAGCGGAGGCTCATGCCCACCCTGCTGCTGTCGCGGGAGAAGAACTCTATGTACTCGGTGTATTTTCCCTTTTCGAAGGTATAGCTGCCGCCGCCTGTGCCAAAGAAATCTCCGGTCTCCGAATTGATCGCGGCCCACTGGAATCTTTTGCCTGAAAGGATCTTTATGGTCTTGCGTGCCGCGGGTTTGATGTCGACCATCTTGCCGGCCTGATCCCTTGCCGTGATCCGCCAGTTACCTGCCAGCGGCCCCTTGCCATCATCCGTGCGGACCCATGCATCATCCTTGCCATCACGATGCGTCTTCATGCCGGTTCCTTTCATACTGAAGGTGAACACATATCCTCTGCCGACCTGCGTCTTGTCGGTCGTGTTATATTCAATTTCTCCGTTCATCATGTCGTTGTCGACCCTGCATGTCCCACCCTCCGTGTGTATGAATCTCTTCGCGTTGACATCAAAACTGCTCAGGCTGTAATAGTCATCCACGATGACCAGGGTGTGGGTGATGGCACCTTCTTTTTTTTCCCAGGCACCGACAGGCTTTTCGGATGATGGCTGCAGGGCGAGGAATGCGGGAAGCAGGGCGATGAGGATGATTTTTTTCATATCCGTTACTTTATTGAAAATACGATTTCATATTCGATGGCAAGCCTCATGATCGACTGCATTGTCAGAAGAGCTCGACCCACCAGCTGTTTTCCCAGTCTTCCGC
>CAJBPC010000566.1 GCA_903957405.1 uncultured bacterium
TCTATAAGTCTGACAGGAACGAATCCCGTATGTAATCGGTGACGCTGACAAGGTCGCGGTTCTTTTCATAGATTGCCAGTTGCCTGTCTGCTCCGGTACCTTTCTCCAGGATCTTCAGCACGTTGCCCAGTGCCTTGCGGCAGCCGAGTTCGTCGACCACGTCATCCACGAAATCCAGCAACTCCAGGATCAGCACACGGGTGTCTTTTTCCTCTTCGATGCCGAAATCGATCAGCCTGCCATCGATGCCATACCGGGAGGAGCGCCATTTGTTTTCATTCACAAGCGCACGTGGGTAGATGATGAAGTTCAGGTTTTGCATCCTCAGCTTGTAGAGTTTGGCACAGATGCACTGGAAAAGGGCAGCAATGCCGATCGTTTCATCAACGGTCATGGGAACATCGCATATCCTGAACTCCACCGTGCCGAAGAAGGGATGCACCCGCAGATCCCACCAGATCTTCTTCGCATTGTCGATGCACTTGGTTTTGATGAGCAGGTTCACATAGTTTTCATATGCGCTGTAACTATCGAAATAATCGGGTATGCCTGTTCTCGGAAACTTGTCAAACACCTTTGTCCGGAAGGATTTAAAGCCCGTCAGCCTGCCCTCCCAGAAAGGGGAGTTCGTACTCAACGCGTACACGTGAGGCAGGAAATACCGCGCACTGTTGGCAATGTGTATCGCCATTTCCCTTGACGGCATGCCCACATGCACATGCAGGCCGAAGATGAGGTTGCTGCGGGCAGCTTCCTGCATCTCGTTCACGATCTCCTGGTATCGGGCGTGTTCGTTGATCAGCTGGCTCTGCCAGTGACTGAAGGGATGCGTCCCGGCAGCACCCATCCTGAACCCAAGTCCGTCCGCGATCGTAGAGATGGTCTGTCGCAGCGCCCGCACATCCTGCTCCGCTTCCGTGATGTCCTGGCAGATGTCAGTGCCGACTTCCACCACAGCCTGGTGCATTTCGGCTTTTACCTTATCCTTGATGATCTTCTCGCCCTCGATGACGATCCGCTGCTCGTGACTCCTGAGTTCCCTGCTTTCGGGATCGGTCACCATATACTCCTCCTCGACGCCTATTGTGAAATGTTTGTAGCTGATATTTCCCATGGTATCTACCGGGTTAAGGTGTTTCTTGGATCAGTGGTAAGCCAGTGGCGCTTCTCTTGACGTAATCACCCCATGTGAGGTTGTCCCTGTCACGCACTTGCGCCTGCGCCCGCTCAATGGCATAGTTAGACATCGTCTCCACCACCCATTCGAAATTCTCTTCGCCGACACTGCGGTAGTCGGCATCCGGTGCCGGATTGCAGAAGTCGATCGCGTAGGGCACACCATCCCGCAACGCCAGTTCGACGGTGTTGAAATCATAGCCGAGATACCGATTGATCCGAAGCACGATGTCTTCCATGAGCTTATGCGATTCCTCCGTCGGCCTGTGCTCGGCCTGATAACGCAGATGGTGCGGATTTCTTGGTTCATAGGGCATGATGCGCACATGCTTGCCACCGATGCAATAGCAACGATAGTATTCCTCGAAAACGATCTCCTCCTGCAAGAGCATCACCAGCTGCCCGGTCTCCGCATGCTTTTCGAAGAAGTCCTCCATCGAACTAAGCCTGTACACATTCTTCCATCCTCCGCCCGCAAATGGTTTCATATAAGCCGGAAATCCCACATACTCGAAAATACCCTTCCAGTCCAGCGGATACGAAAGGTTCGAAAACGACTCATCCGTCGTGTCATCCGGCAGCACCCTCGATGGAAGGATCACCGTCTTGGGCACCGGGACACCGATCCGAGTGGCCAACGCGTTGTTGAAAAACTTCTCATCGGCACTCCACCAAAATGGATTGTTGATGACGGCCGTGCCACTGATGGCGGCGTTCTTCAGAAATGCCCGGTAGAAGGGCACATCCTGTGAGATCCGGTCGACGATGACCGCATAGCCGCTGTCCTCGCCCTGAGCCACTTTGTTGATGCGCACAGGTTCCGCCGAGATGCCATGCAGCCCTTTGGAGTTGATCCTCTCCACAAAGGCCTCGGGGAATGACCTTTCCTTTCCATACAGA
>CAJBPC010000567.1 GCA_903957405.1 uncultured bacterium
GGTTTGAGGGCTTTTAATGCGTTATCCGTGAAAGAGGAAGGCAGTAGTTTTGCCGATCTTGATAATGGCAAACGCAGTTCCATGCTGCGTCGGATGGAGAATGGCCTTAAGCCCGAGGAATCCGCAGCTTTTTTTTACAGCACTTTCAAGAAATATGCGATCCAGGGTTATGGAACCTCCGAGTTCTTTCTCACAAAAGTGCAGGTGTATGAATTGATACCATCTAGATTCCTGGGGTGTGTACCTGCGTAGAAGGTTATAGTATCGTTCAATTCTTTTAAAAAAAGCTTCATGGGAGTCGACAATGGAAGTTTCGATGTCATCGTCATAGGTTCTGGCATAAGCGGGGGGTGGGCAGCTAAAGAATTTACGGGCATGGGTCTGAAGACACTTGTGCTGGAAAGAGGCAGGGATGTGCAGCATTTGAAAGATTATCCCACGACGAATATGATGCCTTGGGAATTCGAACATCGGGGAGAAATTCCTCTGGAAATCAAAGAAAAAAATCCAGTAGTAAGCCGCTGCTATGCCTTCAAGGAGGATGCCCAGCATTTTTTTGTGAAGGATACCGATCATCCTTATGTGCAGGATAAGCCATTTGATTGGATCAGAGGATACCAGGTTGGTGGAAAGTCTTTGCTTTGGGCACGGCAGACACAGCGTTGGAGTGAATATGACTTTGAGGGTCCAGCACGGGATGGCTTTGCCCTTGACTGGCCGATACGCTACCGCGACATCGCTCCCTGGTACAGTTATGTGGAACGATTCGCCGGCATCTCCGGAAACCGAGACGGGCTTGATATACTTCCTGACGGGGAATTTCTTCCACCTCAGGAAATGAGTTGTGTGCAGGATTATTTTAAAGGTGTGGTGGCGGAACATTATAAAGACCGGCATGTGGTTTATGGTCGTTGTGCACACCTTACACGTCCGGAAAAAATACATTTGGACCAGGGTCGTGCCAAGTGTCAGAACAGGGTGCTCTGCCAGAGGGGTTGTCCGTTTGGGGGCTATTTCAGCAGCAATGCCTCTACTTTACCCTGGGCTATGCGTACGGGAAATCTGACCATGAGACCGAATTCGGTGGTGGAATCTGTCATTTACGACGATGTCAGGGGGAAAGCAACCGGCGTACGGGTAGTCGATGCCATAACAAAAGAGGTCCGTGAGTATTCCGCGAAACTGATTTTCGTCAATGCAGCCGCGCTGAATACGAATCTCATCCTGCTGAATTCCAAATCGAAGCGATTCCCGAACGGATTGGGCAATGATAGCGGCCTCCTCGGGAAGTATGTTGCATTCCATATCTACCGGGCTCGTATATCCGCTACGTACGATGGCCATTTGGATAAGAAGACTGATGGCAGGCTGCCCACAAGTGCTTATATCCCCCGTTTCCGGAATGTAAAACGCCAGGAAACGGATTTTCTGAGGGGATATGCGGCTGGGTTTTCTGCCAACCGCAGACACCAAAGCGACCAATCGGGTTTCGGCAGAGATCTCAAACAGCGGCTTGACCATCCCGAATGGGGTATGTGGAATGTGGGATCCCACATCATGGGTGAAACGATTCCGAAGCTATCCAATATGGTCTCCCTGGACCCATCTAAAAAGGATGAATGGGGAATGCCTTTGTTAAAAGTCAATATTGATTATGACGACAATGATGAACGGATGATCCGGGATTTCATAGGGCAAATGACAGAAATGTTCACAAAAGCCGGCTTCAGCGACATTCGTGCCAGCGATTCGAAACAGGCGCCGGGTCTGGATATTCACGAGATGGGCGGTGTCCGAATGGGAAATGATCCTAAAACATCGCTGCTGAATAAGTGGAATCAACTGCACAATTGTCTGAATGTTTTCGTCACTGACGGAGCCTGCATGACTTCCACTTCCACACAGAATCCTTCACTGACCTACATGGCCCTGACAGCGCGTGCTGCGGATCACGCCTTGAGGGAACTTAAAAAAGGTAACCTTTGAAATGAAAGGATCGATGTGTTGTTTGGCCGGGGATTATTTACTTTTTTTAAGATTCCTGTATTCCCAAGGGGGGATGGGATTGTCAAAAGACCATAAGCCTTTCTTTTCTTGCTTTGCCAGTTGTTCGAGTCTGTCGAGTTTCCTGTCGCTCGAATAACGCTTGAAATGCCAGGCCATCCCTTCCGCCACCATAACCTCATTGATGAACTGACCTTTGTTGTTGTATACGTCCGAGACCCAACGTCCATAACGATCCTTGCTGAGAAGTTTCACTTTGACAGGTCCGTATGAGCAGAGTTCGCCGAGAAGGTCCTTGCTTTTATTGGAGAAATCCTGCCCGCGTTCAGGTGCGTCGATTCCCTGAAGCCGGATCTTGTAAGTGGTCCCGTCCGCACGTCCATGAAAAGTATCTCCGTCGGATATTTTAACCACGACCATGGTGACTTCGCGATCAGGGGACTTTTTACCATTACGGCAGGAGGCAGGCAGAATAGCCGTGAATGCAATAAAAAGAAGGGTGATGATTTTCATTTGGGTAAAACTAAACAGAATTTGCTGATTGGATCCTTCCTGTCGGATTTTTAGCTTTTTACAAGTTCATGACTTTGTGTGTTGTCTCTAAGCCGGAAATTTGCAGAAGAACGAGCGTCTTTCTATTATCATTAATTTTACACTTTAAAGTTCAACAGCATGCCCATCGATATCAGCACACCTATTCCAATTATAGACGGTTCAACCATCACAAGGGAGGATTTCCAAAGGGATTATTACATCCCTCAGAAACCCGTCGTCCTTCGCGGCCTTTGGAAAAAATATCCCGCCTACACAAAATGGAGCATGGACTTCTTCCGA
>CAJBPC010000568.1 GCA_903957405.1 uncultured bacterium
AGAGGAGGATACAAGTGATGATCAGTTAGGTGTTGTGTGAAGATCCGAATCAAAGCAAAGGGAGGCCAACCGCGTCGGTCGCAGGAATGCTCATATTCTTTCCCATACCTGGAAGGAGAAATCGTGCAGATGCTTTTCATCCTTTTTGAAATCCAGACCGGAAACGAGCTTCCATGACCGGATATCGATCTCCTGGAAGAAAACATCCGCTCCCGGAAAAACTTCGTGTACGCGTGTCAGGTAGATGCGGTCGGCGATGGGCATCGCCTGTGCGTAGATCTCACCCCCACCCGCGATGAACACCTCCTTGCAATGCGTCTCCGCAGCCTTTGCAAGGGCCGCATCCAGAGAAGGCACCACCCATACCTTTTCACTGCCGGGGTCGAACTGCGGCTGACGGCTGATGACGATGTTGAATCGTCCGGGCAGCGGCTCGCCAGCGATGGAGGCATAGGTCTTCCTGCCCATCACGACGGGCATGCCCCATGTGGTGTTCTTGAAGAACTTCATGTCGTTCGGCAGATGCCAGAGCAAGTCGTTCGACATGCCTATCTCATCGGCCAGACCTGCGGCTACGATCAGGGAGATCATCATCTTTTGTATTTCCTTTAGGAATCTCGTCAGACCGCCACGGGGGCTTTGATGCCCGGGTGGCTCTGATAGTTTTCCAATGTAAAATCCTCAAATTTGAAAGCGAAGATATCCGTTACATCCGGATTCAACGTCATTGTCGGCAGGGCGTAAGGTTTCCGTGTCAGCTGCAGCCTGGCCTGATCCAGATGGTTGCTGTACAGGTGCACATCCCCGAATGTATGCACGAAATCCCCCGGCTTCAACCCGCACACCTGAGCGACCATCATCGTCAGCAGCGCGTAGGATGCGATGTTGAACGGCACGCCGAGGAACACATCCGCCGACCGCTGGTAGAGCTGGCAGGAGAGTTTTCCGTCTGCCACATAGAACTGGAACAGGCTGTGACAGGGCATGAGCGCCATGGCAGGGAGGTCCGCCACATTCCATGCACTGATGATGAGCCGGCGGCTGTCAGGTGTTTTTTTGATCTGATCGATCAGATCACTGACCTGGTCGATGGCTTTGCCATCAGCCCCTTGCCATGACCGCCATTGCTTACCGTATACCGGACCGAGTTCGCCATCCGCATCCGCCCATTCGTCCCATATGCTGACACCGTTCTCCTTCAGATAGCGAATATTGGTCTCCCCTTTCAGAAACCAAAGCAATTCGTGTATGATGCTGCGCAGGTGCACCTTCTTGGTGGTCACGAGCGGAAATCCTTCTGACAGGTCGAACCGCAGCTGATATCCGAATACGCTCAGCGTGCCGGTGCCTGTCCGGTCGCCTTTTACGGCACCCTTGTCGAGGATGTGTTGTAATAAGTCTAAATACGCCTGCATGAGATGCAAATTAAAAAAAATCGACAAGTCCATGACCCATCATTTCATGAATGGTGAAATAGATGGGAAGAGGCTTCACAAAAGTATATGGAACATGGAAGCCACAGAAGGCCCATGTGAGGATTGTATCTTTCAACTGAATGAGCCAAATGCAACTGCAGATGCAGGTACTGACAGAAGAACCATATCACCTTCACTTTACAGAGGATGTCAAGGGGACAAGTCACGCAATTGTTCCAAAACCGACGCAGTGCCGCCTCCCTTGAAAAGCCATCATCTGCGGAATTTGCATTGATCCAAAATCCTGAAAAAACTACACAGGTTTCTATCGAACGCTATATCCTTTAGACTGGAAGTAAGTGGAGACTGTTCACGGCACCCCATAATGACATTGTCTTGAACAAAAATTGGCAGGATGCAACGACAGGGATAGGACAATACCCTCTTCCTGTAAAAAGCAAAACGTATTCACTACACGTCGTCAACGATCAACAGTCATATCTTCAATTGATTCGCTGACCCATGCATAAACCCTACACATCGACACAGCCATCATGGATGTTAAAAAATACTGTCCAGTGACCTAAAAGAATTTTAGAACATGGAGATCAAAAGGCATGGGTCCCATTGAAAAAGAAAATATACAAAGCTTGACAACCTCGCGAAAAACATTGCCATCAAACAGCAAGGATCAGTATACGGAGAAAAAAAATATAGATTAAAGCCTCACCATGATATGATTGCAAAATAAAAACATTCAAATCCCGCCGTCGGCCCTGCGGTGATCGACCACTCATCGCAGGGCCGACAGCGATAACTCCACCCGCTTCGTCACACAGGCGGGGATATCGGCCTCATAGTGGCTGACATACAAAAGGGTCTTCCCGAGATGCTGACAGATAGCATTCACGAGTGCGTTGAAACGCATGGTGGCATCCTCATCAAGGCCCTGGCAGGGCTCGTCGAGGATGAGCATCGGCGGATCCTTCACCAATGCCCTCGTGAGCAGGATGCGGCGCTGTTCGCCGTCGGAGAGCGTATGGAAAGACCGATGCGTAAACCTCTCCACCTGCATGACGTCCATCCAGCGCTGCACGATCACACGCTGCAGGTCGGTGAGCTTGCGGAACAACCCGATCGTATCGAAAAGCCCGGATGCGACGATGTCGAAACAGTTCCCCGATGCCTCAAAATAATGATGAAGCTCCGGAGACACATGCCCGATCATCCGCTTGATGTCCCATATGCTCTCTCCACTGCCCTTACGCCTGTCGAAGAGCCATACATCCCGCGCGAATGCCTGTGGATTGTCGCCGTTGATGAGGCTCAGCAGGGTAGACTTCCCCGAGCCGTTGGGACCCGCGACATGCCAGCATTCACCCTTTCTGACTTCCCAGTTGAACCCTTCGAGGATCTTCCTTTCGCCGTATGCCACATGCACATCTTTCATCCTGACCGCAACGGAGAAATCCGGATGCGTGTAAGCGGCGGGAATACTCCTAAGGGCATCGGGATCCATTATATCGGTTACTCGTGTACGTGAGTCATCACGGACGCGCTGATGAACCTTCTTCATGATGACGGGAGACATGCAACCCTTATCCAGTGATGCCACGTGCGTGATACAGGAGGGCAGGTCGCCCAGCCCGGTGAACAGCATGATTTTTTTTCCTGACAGGGTAAGTTTCTCCAACACGGCATCGAGGCTTTTTCGGGCATCCGCATCGAGGCCGACGTAAGGATTGTCCAGCAACATCCATTCCGCCTCTTCAAGCACGGCCTTCATCAACTGGAAACGCTTGTGTTCGCCGTTCGACAGCTGGATGAGGGGGGATTTCAGCACATGCGATATCCCGAATTCGTCGAGCAGTCGTTTCATTGCAGGCTCCGCGGCACCCGTCCGGTACAGCTCATATTCCACAGTGTGCGCATCTTCTGCGTCAAAGGAGTTAAACCGTTGCTGGTAGTAGAATGAGGATATGTTGGAGCGATTGGTGAAGCGGTGCTGGCGGGTGATCACAGACATGCGGGGACGCCGGTCATGTCCGCTGAAAGCGACCGTTCCCGAATGATATATCCGGCCCGCGAGGGCTTGTATCAGTGTCGTCTTCCCGCTACCCATGGCACCAACGACGGCAATTGTCTCTCCACTGCGGATGACGAAGGAGAGGTCCTGCAATATCGGCTGGTTGTTAAGCCTTACGGAGAGGCGGTCCACTTCGAGTACGGATTCATGCATCATGATACTTTTTTGTCATCCCCTCGGGGATTCCGTCAACACCCTCGAGGGGCGGAATCTGAACAAAAAAACTGGATTCCGGTTTTTGTTGAGCGGCAACTGCCGGGGATGAATTTCCATTAATTTCACCATATAAAACCGTTAAAGATGCTACAGAAAAGTGTTTCATTGATCACCGGACTGACCGTCATCCTGATGCAGTCAGCCTTTTCCCAGGCGAAACTCGTGGAAAAGGTCACCAGAAAAGGCGATGAGATCATCATCCCTTATGAAAAATACGTTCTTTCCAACGGCCTCACACTGGTCGTTCACGAAGACCATAGCGACCCGATCGTGCACGTGGACGTCACCTACCATGTCGGCAGTGCCCGGGAGGAGATCGGCAAAAGCGGATTTGCGCATTTCTTTGAGCACATGATGTTCCAGGGAAGCGATAACGTCCAAAAAGGCGAGCATTTCAAAGTCATCACCGAAGCGGGCGGTACGCTCAACGGCACCACGAACCGTGATCGCACCAACTATTTCGAGACGGTCCCCAGCAATCAGCTGGAGAAGATGCTCTGGCTGGAATCCGACCGGATGGGCTATCTGCTCGATGCCGTCACACAAGAAAAATTCGAAAACCAGCGCAGCACCGTGAAGAACGAGAGGGGACAGAACTACGACAACCGCCCCTACGGACTCGCAGCGGAATACGCATCCCGTAATTTATACCCATACGGGCATCCTTACAGCTGGCTGACCATTGGATATGTGGAAGACCTCAACCGCGTCAATGTCGATGACCTGAAGAACTTCTTCCTCCGCTGGTACGGACCGAATAACGCAACCCTCACCGTCGGCGGAGATGTAAATACAGCGGAAGTGATCAAACTGGCTGAGAAATATTTCGGCAGCATTCCAAAGGGACCCGCCGTGGAAAAGACAGTCCTCCCACCTGTAAAACTGGAAGCCAACCGGTATGCGTCTTACGTCGACAACTACGCTCGCATCCCGCTGCTGATCAAGGCATACCCCACCGTTCCCGACTACCACAAAGACATGGCGGCGCTTTCATGCCTGGCACAGATCCTGGGACAGGGAAAGAACTCCATCCTCTACCAGGAGCTGGTGAAGACTCAGAAAGTGCTGCAGGCGAATGCCGGCAGCCAGCTCTCCGAACTCGCAGGGGAGTTCAGCATACAGCTGGTCCCGTTCCCCGGCAAGACGCTGGCGCAATTAGACAGCATGTATGCGGAAGTGCTGAAGGTTTTCGAGAAAAGAGGCGTCACCGATGAAGATATCGAACGCTTCAAGGGCGGCATCGAATCTCAGTACGTCAGCAGGCTGCAGAGTGTTTCAGGTAAGGTTTCGCAGCTCGCGGCTTTCCAGACCTTCACCGGAACGCCAAACCAGATCGGCATCCAGCTCAACCAATACCTCGCAGTCACAAAAGAAGACGTCATGCGGGTGTTCGGCACCTATGTCAAGGGAAAACCATCCGTCAGCATCAGCGTCTTGCCCAAAGGCCAGGAAAAAATGATCGCCACGGCGGATAACTACAAGATCGACGAGTCTTCCTACAAAGCCCCTTCTTATGGATACGGCGGACTGACCTACAAAAAGGCGAAGGATGATTTCGACAGAAGCAAAGTGCCCGGCAACGGCCCCAACCCGGTCGTCAAAGTGCCTCCTTTCTGGACGGTCAACAAACCCAATGGCATCAGCATGATCGGCACGCAGAACGACGAAGTCCCCACAGTGACCTTGTTCATCACCATCCCCGGTGGCCATTTGGCCCAGGCAAAAAATCCTTCGAAGATCGGCCTGGCCTCCCTTGCCACGGAGATGATGAATGATGACACCAAAAACTACACTGCAGAACAAATGGCCGTCGAACTGCAGAAACTGGGCAGTTCCATCTCCGTCTCCAGCGGCTTCGACGGCATAAGCTTCACGTTGCTGACGCTGAAGAAAAACCTTGTGCCAACCCTTGCGCTGCTGGAAGAACGCATGTTCCATCCGAAGTTCACGCAGGAAACCTTCAGCCGGCTGCAGAAGCAGGCCCTCGAAAACTTCAAACAGCAGAAGTCACAGCCCGCCGCCGTGGCCAGTATCGTATGGGACAAGATCAACTATGGCACAGACAACATCCTCGGCATGAGTGAGGATGGAACCGAAGAGACGGTGAAGAATCTGACACTCGCAGACGTCCAACAGTATTACGACAACTACATGACCTCGCAAGGCACCAAGGTCGTTGTCGTGGGCGACATCGCAAAGGCAGACATCACACCGAAGCTGGCCTTCCTAGATAAGCTCCCGAACCGGAAGATCGAGCTGCAAAAGCCGGGTGCGGCACCGCTCGTCGACAAGACGAAGATCTATCTCGTTGATGTGCCCAAGGCCGCGCAGACGGAGTTCCGGGTAGGAACGGTTAACGGACTGAAATATGACGCGACGGGAGAATACTATCGTGCCAATCTGATGAACTACCCACTGGGAGGTTCATTCAACAGCATCCTGAACTACAACCTGCGGGAGACAAAGGGATGGACCTATGGCGCCCGTTCAGGATTTTCAGGCAACAAGTACACCGGTACATTCACCTTCAGCTCAGGTATCCGTGCAGATGCCACTGACAGTGCGCTGCACGACATCATGCGCGACCTGAAAGCATATGCCGTGAACGGAGTGAAGGAGGACGATCTGGCTTTCACGAAAAAAGCCATCGGTCAGAGGGATGCGCTGCAGTATGAAACCGGCATCCAAAAAGCGAATTTCATCAGCCGCATCCTGGAGTACGGTCTTCCGAAGGACTTCGTGGAGAAGCAGAACAAGATCCTCGGAAGCATGACCAAACAGGAGGTCGATGCGCTGGCAAAGAAGTGGATCGATGCGGACAGGATGAACATCCTGCTCGTCGGCGACAAAGCGAAGATCCTGCCGGGTTTGAAGAAATTTGGGTATGAGATCATTGAACTCGACTCCGACGGCAAGCTGAAAAAATAAATATGAATCTGCGGATCCCCTGTGCGTCCGTGCTCCCGCCCATGCAACTCTGCAACGGTGGAAGCAGGGAAGGCACAGGGGGACCCGCAGATATCATTTGATGACCTCTTCGATCACTTTACCGATGCTGCCATTCGGCATCTGGATCTTCAGCATTGCAGCAATGGTGGGTGCGATATCCGTCATATACACCTCCCGGTGCGACTTTCCCGCCTTCACACCCCAGCCCATCCAGACCAGCGGAATATGTGCATCATACGGATACCAGGAGCCATGTGTGGTGCCCGTTTTGGAACCATAAAAATATTGCGGCATCAGGATCACCTGAACATCTCCTCCCCGCTTCGTATTGTATCCCTGTATGAAACGTTCCCTGACTGTAGAAGGCAGATTCGCAGCACTGATATCCGTGTTGTCAAAAGCCATCAGCATATTGGGGTCCTTGTTCAATTCGCCGATCAGGAACTTGCGCACCGCCTCCCTGTCCACCCCTGCGGAATCAATGGCCTTGTGATTCAGATAGAGTTGGTAATTATCGGCATCAAGGATCAACCCTTTCACCCCGAACTTCTTTGTTGCGGCATTCTCCAGCGCCGTACGGTCGGATGACACCACGGATGCCGGCATCTTGTGTTCCTTCATGAATCC
>CAJBPC010000569.1 GCA_903957405.1 uncultured bacterium
CTATGCAGACGGTATAAAAGGGCTTTTTTCAGCCCTCTTATACTGCCGGCAAAGGTTCCACGAACGAAAAGATGATACATTGCTACAGAAAGTCCTTCCACTACCAATCCACGACGGCACCGTCCAGCGCGTTGTAGGTCTCCGGGTTCCGCCAGTTGTGGCCGATCTTATCCTTCAACGCATCCTCGTCGAGCTCGACGCCCAGACCGGGCTTCTCCGGCAGCAGGACGGTCCCGTCCTTCTGCAGCACGAAAGGATTCTTGAGGTAACCCTCGCCGAGCGACACCTGCTCCTGGATCAGGAAGTTGGGGATGCTCCCCGCCAGCTGCAGGCCGGCGGCCAGCGAGATGGGCCCCATCGGGTTGTGGGGGGCTATCGGCACATAGTACGCCTCGGCCATCCCCGCAATCAGCCGGCCCTCCGTGATGCCGCCCGCATGGCAGAGGTCGGGCTGCAGGATGCTGGCGGCCTTCTTCTCCAACAACTCTCGGAATCCCCACTTGGTGAAGATCCGCTCCCCCGCGGCGATGGGGATGTGCGTGCCATGCGCGATGTCGGCCAACACATCCACGTTCTGCGCCTGACAGGGCTCCTCGATGAACATCGGGGTGTACTGCTCGATCTCCTTGATGAAGACCTTGGCCGTCTGGGGCGCAATCTTGCCGTGCAGGTCGATCGCGATGTCCATATCCTTGCCCACCGCCTCCCGCAGGGCCCCGAAGGCATTGGCCGCCGTCTCGATGAACTTGGGGTTCTCGACGATGTTGGAGGTCGTCAGGGTGCCCCCTTTGCCTATGAAATCCTTGCTCATGTAGTTGTACAGCGTGCCGTCCGTGATGTTTGACGGGTCCTTCTGGTAGAGGCCCGTCTTGATCGCCGTATACCCCTCGGCCTTCCGCATGCGGATGTCCTCGGGCGTGATCGCCCGGCCATAGATACGCACGCGGGTGCGGGTGGGCCCACCCAGCAACTCATAGATCGGCACGCCGAGAAGCTTTCCCTTGATGTCCCAAAGAGCCTGATCCACACCGCTCAACGCACTGGTCAGGATCGGGCCACCCCGATAAAACGCATGCCGGTAGATGGCCTGCCAGTGATGTACGACCTGCCGGGGATCTTTACCGATCAAATAAGGCTCGATCTCCTGGATGGCTGTCTGTATCGTAAGCGCCCTGCCTTCCAAAAGCGGCTCCCCCAAACCGACTACCCCTGCGTCAGTATGGATCTTGAGGAAAATCCACCGGGGCTTCACTAAAAACGTCTCCAAACGGGTGATACGAACCTTCTCTTTACCGGGAATAGCCCTGGGTTTCTCCACGGCATATGAACTATCCGGTAATAAAAACCCGGCACCCATGGCACCTAATACATTTTGAATCAACGACCTACGCGATTGTTTTGATTTGGCAAGCCAGGTATCCATATTGATGTCTTTAAAAGTGAAAAATACTAAATCGATTAAGTTTATGACTAAAAGTAATCATTCCTGATTTTTTACCAAAAAAAATATCGCCCCCGCTCCAAACTTTCCTAAAGCATCCAAACTCGTCTTTTTCCCCATAAACCACCTCAGGCCATCAGGATGTCCAACACTCTCCAAGCCATTTCAAAGTGCCCTGCCAAAGGAAGATCCGGAGATGCCTCCCGACACACTTTGCCGATGCCTACGTGAAAAAGCCCTGGCGCAAAATGCTGTCAGAAACAGGTATCCATCCATACCCCCGCCCTAGCAATACATCAAAGCATATTCCGAAACCCGAATCCATGTGAAAACAGGACGCCCCGCAGTGCTTTCCCCACGGGCATTCGAGATTTTGAGATACCTTTACCGATCAAATGAAGTCACGCGCTCAGG
This sequence comes from uncultured bacterium, assembly GCA_903957405.1. Classification (GTDB taxonomy): domain Bacteria; phylum Bacteroidota; class Bacteroidia; order Chitinophagales; family Chitinophagaceae; genus Pollutibacter. The sequence goes on from CAJBPC010000569.1 coordinate 1,856, forward strand.
CCTCAGACGAAGGCGTACAGATAAACAAATACATCAGCAATTCAGGCTTCTGCTCCCGCAGGGAGGCCGAAAAACTGATCGAACAGGCACGCGTCACGGTCAACGACGAACTCGTGCTGCTGACCACGAGGGTATATCCCGGCGACCGGGTGGCCATCGATGGCGAAAAAATAAAGGGTGCCCAGAAACCCATCTACATCGCACTGAACAAACCAACCGGCATCACATCCACGACGGATGCAACCGACCGGTCCAATATCATCCGATTCATCAATCACCCCAAACGCATCTTCCCGATCGGCAGGCTCGACAAGGATTCGGAAGGACTGATCCTGCTCACCAATGACGGAGACATCGTCAATAAGATCCTCCGGGCAGGAAATAACAACGAAAAAGAATACATCGTCACGGTGGATAAGGAACTCACCCACGAAATGATCCGAGCAATGGGCAATGGCGTGAACATCCTGGGAGAAAGAACGAAACCCTGCTTCATACGCCAAGAAGGCGCCAGGCGATTTCGCATCATCCTGAAACAGGGACTCAACCGGCAGATACGACGCATGTGCGAAGTCTTCGGATACAAGGTGAAGTCCCTGAAACGCATCCGCATCATGCACATCACCCTGGGCAGTTTGGAATGCGGAAAATGGAGATACCTCTCCCCCCCTGAAATCGATCAGCTCGACAAGGTGCTGGCGAACGCGAAAAATGAATGACGCGAAGGATGCATCCACTTCAACCACCACCACCCGGTGTCTTTCAGCAGCATATCCGGACCATTTTTCTGCGTGACATCATGCCGAATGAACCCCTGCCTCACAATTATCATACCGGCCAGGCAGCATCCGTTGCTCATTACATCTGATGCCAATACATGCCCGCCCACCTGCAGATCGTAATAATCCAATTCCTGAGTCAGATCAAACGGAAGGGATTAACGGATGCTTTACCGTTTAAGCAAAAATCACTACCTTTTTTTCGAAAGAACATTAAACCTCATGACCAAGTTCGGAATCATCCTGTACGGGACGGCCATTGCTTGCATGCCATCGCAGGCAAAGGCGGCAACCCATACCGACAGCACCCCATCCCTCAAGCATGTCTTTGCGAAGCATTTTCTGATAGGGGCATCCGTATCCCCCAAGAACATAAAAACGGAGGAAGGCACCTTGCTGCTGAAACATTTCAACAGCATCACGTCGGAAAACGTGATGAAGATGGAACCGATCCATCCGGAAGAGCATCGTTATGAATGGGCAGGTGCCGATTCCATCGCAGCGTTTGCAACACGCAATGGCATCCGATTCCGCGGACATACCCTGGTGTGGCATAAACAATCTCCCAAATGGATGTTCCTGGAACCTGACGGGAGCACCGTCACCAGAGAGCACCTCCTGCAGCGCCTGAAGGATCATATCTTCTCTGTGGCAGGCCGGTACAAGGGTCAGATCTATGCATGGGATGTCGTCAATGAAGCCATCAGCGACAACCCAAATGAGATCTATACAAAAACTCCGTTCTATGATATCATCGGAGAAGCATTCATCGAAATGGCTTTCAGATGGGCGCATGAGGCTGATCCCTCAGCCCTGTTGTTCTACAATGACTACAAAGAGACAGATCCCGTCAAAAGAGAAAAAATCATCCAGATGGTCACCGACCTCAAAAAGAAAGGCGTGCCCATCCATGGCATCGGCCTGCAGGGACACTGGTCCATCCACGAACTGAAAAGTGACGCCCTGGAAGCCTGCCTGAACGACTTCTCCAAGACCGGACTCATCCTGCACATCACCGAACTGGACCTCTCCGTATGGCCAGGTGAGCCAGAGCGGAGGGTAAAAAACGAGCGGGATGCTGCTGACGGCATGACGCCTGAAAAAGACAGGGCTCAACGGGAACTGTACGGGATGATGTTTGAAAAATTCAGGAAGTATTCAAACCACATTCAGGCGGTCACGTTCTGGAATATTTCGGACCGCCACAGCTGGCTGGATGAATGGCCGGTATGGGGTCGAAAAGACCATCCGTTGCTTTTCGATGAAGCATTGACCCCGAAAAGCAGCTTCTGGAAAGTTATCGGTCAATGACCGACATGGTGATCCATCGGTCATCTGCCTAAAAGGCCGCGCTTGCAATACAAATTCACATCACGATGATCAAACCTCAACATCAAGCCATCCTGTGTCATTTTATGGGGTATACACGAACCTAAAAGGGTTTCCGTTCTTGATGATTTATCCATACTTTCATACTCTAACAATAAACAAAAGATCAGCTATGCCAAAAAAATCCAACAGGAGGAATTTCATTAAAAATACATCCCTCTCCGCAGCGGGATTCTTCATTGTGCCCCGGCATGTCATTGGCAAGGGATACACCGCACCGAGTGACAAACTCAACCTGGCCGCCATAGGTGCCGGCGGTAAGGGACAGTCTGACCTCATGAACTCATTCAACAACGGCGCAAACAACGTCGTAGCATTCGCGGATGTGGACTGGAACCAATGCAAAACGGTCGCTGAAAAATTCCCCAATGCGAAAAAATACAGGGACTTCAGAAAGATGCTCGAAGTATCGGGCAAAGACATCGATGCCGTAACGATCTCGACCCCCGACCATTTCCATTCGACCGCAGCAATGGCCTGCATGCAGATGGGAAAGCACGTCTATGTCCAAAAGCCCCTCACACACAATATCGCCGAAGCAAGGATGCTCACGGAAGCCGCCCGCAAGTACAAGGTTGTCACGCAGATGGGAAACCAGGGCGCATCGAACCCCGCACAGAAGACGGCCATGGCCTGGTTCGACAAAGGATTGATAGGGACGGTGAACAAAGTGGAGATCTGGACGAACCGGCCGGTATGGCCACAGGGGATTCCGGTGCCATCCGACAAGCCCGCCATGCCCGAGGCGATGTCTGCCGCTGACTGGGATATTTGGCTGGGACCGGCCCAATATGTGGACTACCACCCGCTCTACCATCCGTTCAAATGGAGGGGCTGGTGGAACTTCGGCACCGGCGCACTCGGAGATATCGGATGCCATACGATGGATTCCCCATTCCGCATACTTGGGCTGGGATATCCCACCGAAGTGGAAGCCAGTGTGGGACAGGTTTTCATCAAAGACTGGACCCCGGAATACATCCCCGAAGGCTGTCCGCCGTCTTCGATGGTCGAGATCAAATTCCCGGCCACCAGCAAGAACAAAACCCCGATGAAGATGGTGTGGATGGACGGCGGCCTTCGTCCCTTCCATCCCGACCAGCTGCCGGCAAGCGAAGCACTGAGTCCTGATGGTGGCGGTGCCAATGGCGTATACCTGCACGGTTCAAAAGGACTGATGGTCATCGGCATGTACGGCAACAACCCTAAGATCTACCTCAACAGCGGAGAACAGGTGAACATGCCTTCCCCTGAAAAGGATGCGCCCAAAGGCCTGCCTGAATGGGGACACCAGGTATTGTGGACAGAAGCGTGCAAGGCCGGATTCAACAGTAAGCAACACAAGGAACTCACATCTTCCTTCGACTATTCCGGTCCGCTCACCGAGACCGTCCTGATGGGGAACCTCGCCATCAGAAGCTACATGTTGCGCCGCGAGGTGAAGAATGCCGCCGGCAGGAATGGCCTCGACTATTACGGACGCAAGAAACTCCTGTGGGATGGTGCAGCCATGAAGATCACCAACCTTGCGGAAGCCAACCAGTTCGTATCAAGGGACTATCGTGAAGGATGGAAACCGAATGCGAAATGACGGCCCGTCGGTGACGACAAGAAAGATAAAGTCTGAAGGGCGCTCCATGACCGGAGCGCCCTTTTTCATCAGCCGGCGCTGAGTGGTGTCCAGCATCCACGCAGCGGCAAAAGAATACATGCTGACTTCCACCTCCTCCCGCAGGGTGGCCGCCTGTGCAGACCGCCGAGACATCGAAAAATAGGTATGCGTTACCGTGAGTATGTGGCGTAGAGAACCGGTCAGTCGCCCGGAATCCGCCACCCGTCCGATCCAAGGTTCGGTACCAGCAGGGTGAAAAGCTCCTCCCATGTTTCAGGCTCCGCCTCAATGGCGAAAGATGCAGCGACCATGCGGAACAGGTCTACGGGTTTTGCCCCGGATTCCCGCATGAACCGCACCGATGTAGCGCCATCCGACTTCGACAACTTCTCCCCGCCACTGCCCAACAGGAGGGGATGATGAAAAAAAGCCGTGCCGGAAAAATCATTATCAGCCAGCAGGCCCGACAGATGCAACTGCGCAAGGGTCGAGTCGAACAGATCCGCCCCCCGGACGACGAGGTCCACTCCGAAATGGATGTCATCCACGACGGAGGTCAGCTGGTATGATGGATAGCCATCCTTCTTCCTGACCATGACATGCCGCATCGCCGATGGAAGATCGCATGAGATCCGTTCACCGGAGATGTCCCGCATGTGAATTGGGGTATCCGTTTGCGTTAGTACCCTCCATCCCGCTCCCGGAGCGGACAATGGCATTGACGCATGAAAGCAGGTGCAGGGATGGGGATCTTCGGCAACGAGTCTTGACAATGCGGAGCGGGAGCAGGTGCAGGCGAAGACCACTTCCGCAGCCTCCAGTGCCTCCAGCGATGTCTGATACCGATCCATCCGATGAAGCTGGGAGTATTCACGTTCGAAATCCGCAGCGTCTGCGGGACCCTCATCCCAGGGGATCCCGAGAAATCGGAGCGTATCGAAGATATCCCGCACGTATTCCGGCCTGACCCGGTCGCGGTCCATATCATCGATGCGCAAAAGGATCGAAGCGCCATACCTCCTGGCTAGTCCGGCCGTGAGCACGAAAGAAGCCACATTCCCCAAATGAAGGAACCCACTCGGAGTGGGTGCGATGCGGGTGCGGCGATATGCCCGAACAACGGGCATAGTGGCTGGCGGAATGAACCTTGACATGATTCAGGATCTGACTTGTAAGGTAGGCATTTGCGGCACAATGAGGCATTTCGAGCAATCAATTTCCATGTAGAAGAGGCCATGCCCCAGAGCAGACGCAAGCATGCTGAGATCAACGAACAATTTTAACATGATGTGACAAAATAAATTTGTTGTAATTTTTGATGATGAGCACGAAGCCATGCATCTTTGCCTGACCGCTGACTCACCTAAATGATTCACACCATGACTAACCCGGAACACCTTTCCTCCAATTTTCAGGTACTCGACGATTATTACGGCTATATCTCCGAATACAGATTGTATTTCGCCTACTTCCAATGCCTGCCCTCCGTGATAGAGGTAGAAGGCACACGCTCAGACGCA
>CAJBPC010000570.1 GCA_903957405.1 uncultured bacterium
CCTGTATCTTTATCTGCTCTGCAGTCCGCTCACCGATCAACAGGCTGTGGTAACGTCGGAGTGCTTCCATGATGTCGGCCGTGAATTCATCGCCGGCTATTCGAATCGACTGGTCGCAGACAATACCCGCCAAAGCGATCACGGTGATGCCTGTAGTGCCGCCACCGATGTCAATGATCATATTACCGACTGGCTCACCCACATCAATACCGATGCCAAGTGCCGCAGCCATGGGTTCATGGAGGAGATACACTTCTTTGGCACCTGCCTGCTCAGCACTATCCCTCACCGCTCTCTTCTCGACCTCCGTGATACTGGAAGGAATACAAATCATCATTCTCCAACTGGGCGGGAACAATGGCTTCTTGGGATGGATCATCTTGATCAATTCCCGTATCATCAACTCCGCAGCGTTGAAATCAGCGATGACCCCGTCCTTCAATGGACGAACCGTACGGATGCTTTCATGCGTTTTCTCATGCATCATGAGTGCCTTCTTTCCGACCGCCAACAACTCCTTTGGATTGTTCCGATTCAACGCAACAATAGAAGGTTCATTCACGACGATGTCATCGTTGTGAATGATCAGGGTATTGGCAGTCCCTAGATCGATGGCGATATTTTGGGTAAAGAAGTTGAAGAGGCCCATTTCTGGTTAGATATTGGTTTTGAGAGGTCTATACTGCAAAATTGATTAAATTATCCGAATATTCAACGACAAAAAAAGTATAAGCTTAAGTATTGTGATAATCCATCATGGGTATTGTCGGCGAAACTGTCTTTATTTGTTAAAAAAACATTATCATCATCCGGTTAAACGAGCTGAAAAAACAGATGTCAAGACGACCTGGATGAAAACAAGATTCGGCCCTATGACTTTTCAGTTCCCAATAAAGCCGATCAACTGAACTCATACCCGATGTCCCTCCTGTAATACTTTCCTTCAAAATCTATGAACTCGATGATCTTCAGGGAACGTTTCACAGCACTCGGGATCTCGTGACCATAGGCAGTGACCGCCAACACCCTTCCTCCGTTCGTAAGGATCCTTTCACCATCACTCACCGTGCCGGCGTGGAAGACCATCACATCATCTTCCTTCAGGATATCCAATCCGTCAATCTCCATACCCTTGGAAAAACTACCCGGGTATCCGCCACTCACCAACATGACGGTGGCGGCTGACCGAGGATCCGTTTCGATGCGCATCTCATGCAAACGCCCTTCCGACAAGGCACGGAACACCGGCAATAGGTCATTCATGATGCGTGGCAGTACGACTTCGGTTTCCGGATCTCCCAGCCGACAGTTATATTCGATGACATGGGGTTCCCCGTTTACACTGATCACACCGATGAAAACAAATCCCTTGTAATCAATTTTCTCCTCTCGAATGCCGCGAACTGTCGGCTCAATGATCCTTGTACGCACTTTGTCCATGAAAACGGCGTCTGCGAACGGAACAGGACTCACAGCACCCATCCCGCCGGTATTCAAACCCTTGTCCCCCTCTCCCACACGCTTGTAATCCTTTGCCTCGGGAAATAACAGATACCCGTTGCCGTCAGTGAGGATGAACACGCTCAGCTCAATGCCGTCGAGAAATTGCTCCACCACCACCTTCCTGCTGGCCTCCCCGAACTTGGAGTATTGTATCATCAGCTCAAACTCAGCAATGGCCTCAATGTGGCTGTGCGCTATCACGACACCTTTCCCACCAGCAAGACCATCGGCCTTCAAAACCACCGGCAACTCATGGGATTGCAGGTAAGCAACACCATCGGCATAGCTCTCCTTGTCGAATTCCCTGTAACCGGCAGTGGGGATGTCGTACCTCGACATGAACTCCTTGGCGAAAGCCTTGCTGCCCTCCAGCCTGGCACCTGCTGCAGATGGACCGATGACCGCTATATGCCGCAGACCGGGATCCTGACTGAAGTGATCACTGATACCCCTGACAAGCGGTTCCTCGGGACCCACCACCAGCATCGTGACTTGATGCTCGATGCAGAACCCGGCTATGGCAAGAAAATCCAACGGATCCAGGGAGACGTTTTGGCCACAAAGAGCCGTGCCGGGATTGCCGGGGGCGATGAAAAGTGTCCCGCATTCGGGACTCTGGCTGAGCTTCCAGGCGAGGGCATGTTCGCGTCCGCCGGATCCTAACAAAAGGATGTTCATGGGCTGATATGACTGTGTTTGGGGTGACCTTTTCAGCCATGCGCCCGCCCGGCAGGCTTATGGCTGCGTATCGCACGCAAAGATACCATCCATTGCACGGATTCACTTACATAAATTGCAATAAACCGGGAAATGGAAGGACGATAAATTCCGTATTTTGGTCCCCCGGACTTCCCCGGACTCAAACCAAAACCAGCATTATGAGTAAACCCAGTCAGTTAGGTCATCCAAAAGGCCTTTACATACTCTTCGCCACAGAAATGTGGGAACGGTTCAACTACTATGGGATGCGGGCCATCCTGGTGCTCTTCATGACAAAAGCACTGCTCTTCGACAAAGCCTTCGCCTCCAACCTCTACGGAAGCTACACAAGCCTCGTATACCTGACGCCTTTGATCGGTGGTTTCATATCGGATCGCTACTGGGGAAATAAACGCTCGATCATTGCAGGTGGACTCGTGATGGCCATCGGGGAATTCATCCTGTTCTTCTGCGGATCATTTTACGAAAGCAACCCTGACCTGTCCATGGTACTCTTCTTCTCCGGACTCGGATTCATGATCGCCGGCAATGGTTTCTTCAAACCGAACATATCTTCCCTGGTAGGTCAACTCTACCCGAAAAATGACCGCCGGATCGACTCGGCATACACCATCTTCTACATGGGTATCAACGTGGGAGGAGCACTCGGCCCGTTTCTCTGCGGCCTTGTCGGCGATACAGGGCATCCCGCAGATTTCAAATGGGCCTTCCTCGTGGCAGGCATCGGTATGTTGCTCAGCGTGGTCGTACAACTGGTATTCCAGAAAAAATACATCGTCGACGCAAACGGCAGCCCACTGGGTGAAACCCCGGCAGATGCTCCGAAATCGTGGGTGAAGCCTGTGCTGATGGTGATCGGACTGGCAATCTTGTCGATCCTGATGATCGGACTGCTCTACATTGACGCAAGAGTATTCAGCTTCCTTTCCTACCTGCTCGTAGGCACATTGATTTTCATAGGCATCATCCTGTTTTCCGACAAATCCCTCTCCTTCATTGAAAAAAAGAAGATCGGCGTCATCTTCATCGTGTCATTCTTTGTCGTCTTCTTCTGGAGTGCATTCGAACAGGCCGGCGCATCACTGACATTCTTCGCCGATGAGCAGACCGACAGGAACCTTGGACTCAGCATACCGAAGTGGATCGTTTATGTAGCATCTCTCCTACTCCTGTATTACGTATACACCCTTTTCCTCAAGGCAAGAAAAAGCCTAGGAGAAGATGAAAAAGAATTGCGCATGACCATTTTCGTACTCCTCTCCCTGCTCGCCGGAGGAGTCCTGTACATGAACGCAGGAATCATCCAAAACAAAGCTGATTCCATCGGGATGGATGTCGTACCGGCCAGCCTCTTCCAATCCCTTAACTCCATATTCGTGGTAAGCCTCGCACCATTGTTCGCCTGGCTATGGGTGAAACTCGGAAAATATGAACCATCCTCGCCGACGAAAATGGCATTGGGCCTCCTCCTCCTGGCACTTGGATACCTGTGGATCGCCTTCGGTGTGAACAGCGTACAACCCGGCATCAAAGTGAGCATGATGTGGCTGACAGGCATGTACCTGCTGCACACGATGGGAGAACTTTGCCTGTCTCCGATCGGACTATCCCTGGTGAACAAACTGGCACCCGTCAAATTTGCATCACTGCTGATGGCGGTTTGGTTTCTCGCCAATGCCTTCGCCAACAAACTCGCAGGAGTCCTCAGCGCACTCTACCCAGACGGGAAAACAACCTCATTTCTCGGCTACCAAATGACCAGCCTCTACGATTTCTTCATGCTGTTCGTGGTCATGTCAGGGATGGCTGCGATAATCCTGTTCGCCCTTACAAAATGGCTGCAGAAGATGATGAAGGACTGAAGCATCAGCCCTGAAAACAGCTACAGAAGCCGGCTTGCAGAAGCCGGCTTTTTCTTTACCTTCCCATTCCTAAAACCCGCTCATATGTCTGAGAAGAAATTCCAACCCTTCATCGCACCGGAGACGCAGATGAAAGAGTTCACCATCAAAGCCGTACTGGTCGGTTCCGCATTCGGCATCATCTTCGGCGCATCCACGGTGTACCTCGCACTGAAGGCGGGACTGACGGTATCGGCGTCCATACCCATCGCGGTGATGGCCATAGCCCTGAGCAAACTTTTCCTGCGTACCACCATCCTCGAAAACAATATCATCCAGACCACAGGGTCTGCCGGTGAAAGTATTGCAGCCGGCGTCGTCTTCACCCTCCCCGGATTTCTCTTCCTCAGCGAAAAAAGCAGCGGTGCCTATTTCAATTACATCACGATCCTCACCCTGGCGATATTCGGTGGCATCCTCGGAACCTTGATGATGATACCCCTGCGCCGCCCACTGATCGTGAAAGAACACGGAACCCTTCCTTACCCGGAAGGAACCGCTTGCGCCTCCGTACTAAAAGCGGGTGAGAAAGGCGGGGACTTCGCCCGGACAGCTTTCTGGGGACTTGGCATTGCCATGGCTTATGCCTTCCTCCAGAAAATCCTGCACATCATCGCAGAAACGCCCGCTTTCATGACACAGCAGGCAAACAAATACTTCCCTTCGGCAAAAGTGAGCGGTGAAATCACCCCCGAATACCTCGGTGTAGGCTATATTATCGGGCCTAAGATCGCCGGCATCCTCGTTGCAGGTTCCGTCCTCACATGGTTTGTATTCAACCCTCTGCTGGCATCCCTCGTGCCATCGGATGTCATCGCACAACAACTCATTAAGCTTGGCTATCTGAAAGATATGGTGACGGCCGGCGGACCCGGTGGATGGGATCCCGTGACCCATACCTTCAATGACTATGCCGTGGCCATCTATCGTGCATATGTCAGGCAGATTGGCGCCGGTGCCGTTGCGGCAGGCGGATTCATCACCCTTTTCAAAACAATACCAACCATCATATCCTCCTTCAAAGGCAGCGTGGGTTCCCTCCGAAAAAATGAAGGCGGTAAGGTTGAAACGATTGACCGCACTGAACGTGACCTGTCTTTAAAAGTCGTGGGCTTCGGCAGCATCGGCCTCATCCTGCTGATGACCATACTCCCTCAGGTACCTGGTGACAGCGTGCCGAGCAAACTGCTCCTGGGTGTCCTCGTTGTGATTTTTGGAGCATTCTTCGTAACGGTATCCTCCCGCATCGTTGGACTGATCGGTTCGTCCAACAACCCCATCTCTGGCATGACCATCGCCACTTTGATGGGCACATGCCTTGTTTTCATAGCAGTTGGCTGGACTGGCAAAGTTTATGAACCCATGGCCCTCGTCGTCGGTGGCATGATATGCATCGCTGCGGCAAACGCAGGTGCCACCTCGCAAGACCTAAAAACAGGTTATATAGTGGGTGCCACGCCAAAATACCAACAGATGGCACTCTTCATCGGCGCAATCGTTTCATCCCTGGCGATCGGACTGACGGTGAAGATCCTCGACACCCCAACTGCTGAAATGGTGGCACAGGGCATCGACCATGCCATCGGCACCGACAAATACTCTGCCCCGCAAGCCACCCTCATGGCCACCCTCATAAAAGGGATCCTGTCATTCAACCTCGACTGGCAATTCGTCATCGTGGGCGTGGCCATCGCGGTTGTCATGGAACTATGCGGCATCAAGGCCCTCAGCTTCGCCATCGGCATCTACCTCCCGCTCTCGACCACCCTACCCATATTCATTGGCGGAGCCATTCGCGGCGCAGTCGACAACAAACTCGCAAAACGCGAAGGGGATAAAGCCGGGGACGACGAAGAAGATCTTCGAAAAGGCAATCTCTTCGCGACGGGACTTGTCGCAGGAGGGGCACTCGCCGGTGTGGCAGTGGCTTTCCTGTTCGCAAACGAAAATATCAGCAATACCCTCGCAGGCATCAGCATGGAACACTCACTCGTCAGCAACCTGGGCACAAACGGATACTTTATCCTCGGAACGCTGATCTTCGCCCTGTTGTCATTCATGCTGTACAGGGTGGCCATGAGCCGCGAAAAATGATCAAATATGAAAACACGTCCCCTAAAATACGCAACCCCACTGCTGGTTTTTGGATTATCCATCAACGCTTTTTTGCAGACAGGCTGGCAAATATTCCTCCCCCTGATATTGGTATGGATACTGATACCATTAGTGGAGCTGATCATGCCCCCGGATGAGAAAAACCTCTCCGCAGCGGAAGAAGAATTGGCAAAAGAAGACAGGGCTTACGACTTTTGGATCTACCTGATCGTACCGATGCAGTTCATCGCATTATTCCTATTCATCGACGGATTCAAACAAACCAATCTGAGTGCCAGTGATATCATTGGCCGGATATCCGTGATGGGATTGCTATGCGGTTCCTTTGGCATCAACGTAGGTCACGAACTGGGCCATCGAAATAAGAAATACGAACAGACAATGGCAAAAATGCTGCTGCTAACCTCGCTCTACATGCACTTCTTCATCGAGCACAACAAAGGGCACCATAAAAGAGTAAGTACTCCAGAAGACCCGAGCAGCGCACGTTTCAACGAACCGCTTTACCGATTTTACCTCCGAACGGTGGTCGGTGCGTACCGATCCGCATGGGAGATATCCTCTGCGGAACTGAAGAAAAAATCACTGCCATTCCTGCACTGGAAAAATGAAATGCTGATGTTCCAAGTGATTCAGCTGGCCTTTGTCACCGGCATCTTGCTTTTATTCGGATGGCTCACGACCCTCTACTTCCTGGCAGCGGCAGTCATGGGATTCCTGATGCTCGAAACCGTCAACTACATAGAACACTACGGCCTCCAAAGACGCAAAACCGGGCCATCCAGCTACGAAAGGGCATTGCCCATCCACAGCTGGAACAGCAACCATGTGCTGGGACGCATCGTACTCTTTGAACTTTCCCGACACAGTGACCATCACTATCTTGCCAGTCGGAAATACCA
>CAJBPC010000571.1 GCA_903957405.1 uncultured bacterium
CAGTGCCGACACCAGTATGGCGGGAACTAACAGGAAGAATGATCTCAGCCGCATGAATACAAATATAAAGCAAGGCGGCGAGCAAGCCGCAGGCGCATGCTACTCTTAAATGCACTATTTTGCCTAAAAAACCCAATGGTCCTGTTCGCGCTTTCGATTGCACCGGGTATTGCCATCAGCCTGTACTTTTTCTTCCGGGATGAGTACAACCGCGAACCCAGGATGCACCTGCTGATCAGTTTTTTCCTTGGGATGCTGAGCGGGCTCATTGCGCTGATGATGGAGACCGCCGGCTTGGCCGTACTGGAAGGAACACTGGCTCCGGGCATCTTGTCTGTCGCCATCAAGGCCTTCATTATTGTGGCATTTTCAGAAGAATGGGCCAAATACATCATGGTCCGGCGATACGCATTTCCGAAGAAAGCATTCGATGAACCCTTTGACGGCATCGTGTATTCCGTGATGGTCAGCATGGGGTTCGCCACATTAGAGAACATCGGATACGTCATGGAATACGGCCTTTCCACGGCCATTGTGAGGATGTTCCTCTCCGTTCCGGCCCATGCATGTTTCGCTGTGCTGATGGGCTACTATCTTGGCAAGGCGAAATTCGAGCATGACACGAAGCGGATGCATATTTGGAAGGGGCTTTTTGCCGCAACCTTTTTCCACGGGTGTTTTGATTTTTTCCTTTTTCTGCAGGAAGACGGAATGGTCGCAGAACAGGTCTCCAATCTGCTGTTGTTCTTTGGCGCGCTGGCATCCTATTTCATCGCAATGTACTTGTCGCGCAAGGCGATACGGGTGCATGTCGCCACTTCCAGGGAGCTGCATGGACGAGAAGACTTCACCGGCAGGGGCGATCATTTGTGAGTCGGCAGTCGTAAAATTGCAATTTCCCTCAGGATCCGCTTCAAAATCCGAACACATGCAGCTTTAATTTGTATTGAGCATTGAACTGATTAATTTTGCTTAAATTTTAAAAAACTCATGTCAACCCTCACTCAAACACACATTGATTTCGCCCTTCCCTACAAAGTGAAGGATATTAGCCTTGCTGAATGGGGTCGCAAGGAGATCCGTTTGGCAGAGGCTGAAATGCCCGGCCTGATGGCACTCCGGACTGAATACGGCCAGGAGCAGCCACTAAAAGGCGCCCGTGTTGCAGGCTGTCTTCACATGACCATTCAGACTGCAGTACTGATCGAGACGCTCGTCGCACTCGGTGCAGAAGTGAAATGGAGTTCTTGCAACATCTTCTCGACACAGGATCATGCCGCCGCAGCCATCGCTGCATCTGGCATTGGCGTGTTTGCCTGGAAGGGACAGACCAACGAAGAAGCCGACTGGTGCATCGAGCAGACCCTTTTCTTTGGCGGTGCCGACCGTCCGTTGAACATGATCCTTGATGACGGCGGTGACCTGACCAATATGGTATTGGACAAGTATCCAGAGTTGGTGCAGCACGTGAAAGGGATCTCCGAAGAGACGACCACCGGGGTGCATCGTTTGTATGAGCGTGTCGCGAAAGGCACACTGCCCATGCCTGCGATCAACGTGAACGACTCCGTCACGAAATCAAAGTTCGACAACAAATACGGCTGTAAGGAATCACTGGTGGATTCCATCCGTCGTGCCACAGACGTCATGCTGGCGGGCAAGGTTGCCGTCGTGGGCGGTTATGGTGATGTGGGCAAGGGTTCCGCCGCTTCTTTGGCGGGTGCCGGTTGCCGAGTGATCGTTACGGAGATCGACCCCATCTGCGCCCTTCAGGCTGCGATGGATGGCTTCGAAGTGAAGAAGATGGAACATGCCGTGAAAGAAGCTGACATCGTCGTTACGGCATCGGGATGCCGCGACCTGATCACAGAGAAGCATTTCCGTTCGATGAAGGACAAGGCCATTGTTTGCAACATCGGTCACTTCGACATTGAGATAGACGTTGCCTGGCTGAACCAGCATTACGGACATACCAAGGACACCATTAAGCCGCAGGTAGACATTTACAACATCGACGGCCGCGACATCATCCTGCTCGCAGAAGGCAGGCTCGTCAACCTGGGTTGCGCAACGGGTCATCCCAGTTTCGTGATGAGCAATTCCTTCACCA
>CAJBPC010000572.1 GCA_903957405.1 uncultured bacterium
CACCATCAACTCCCCAGTTGTACACCATCGGAATGTCAGGTTCCTCAACCATCCCTCATGTGTCCTGATATCATAAAAACGATACCCCTGCTCCAATGCAAACGTACGCACCCAGTTTCGTATGTCATTCACCGGGCCGGCCATCAGATGGCAGTGGTTGATATCGACGATCTTATCAAACAAACGGGGCACATGGAAACCTAGTGCCGGACTTTCCGGTCGTGATGACAGTTCCTCTTCCGTATCCCGCTGCACCATTTCACCAGCCGTCAGATAACGGCGATTGCTGAACGTGAACTCCAGCTTGTTCCTGTATTCAACCGTATCTGATGATCCGATGATCGGTTGCATGTCCGGCAATGCAATTTTTCCGATCCGCCGCAAATGATCTGCCACCTCCTGCTGTTTGTATTCAAGTTGTTGCGCATAAGGCAGCATCTGCCACTTGCAGCCACCGCAAATACCGAAATGCTCGCAGAATGGCTTGACACGCTTCGATGATAATTGATGGAAATGCATGACACGCCCCTCTGCCCAATCCTTCTTGCTGCGCGTGACCAGGATATCAACCACATCTCCGGGGACTGCGCCCTCAACGAAAATCACCTTACCGTCGATTTTTGCCAACGATTTTCCCTCCGCCGCATATGCGGTTAACTCGACATCCCGGATGATCCTGTTTTTTGTCTTTCGCATATGGCAAATGTAATTCCGCAGCGCAGCAATTCAATTCAAAAAGAGGGCCAGTGGAGATTTTATTTAAAACACTATATAATTTTCAATAATTTGATTACCAATGAAATAAACAGCTATGCATGCCGATTTCATTAGATTTTTTTCAATAATAATGTAGGTATTTTGTTAAAGAAATCAGCATATCAAGATTCGGCACAGGATTTGTAAAACTCAGGTATTCGCAGCAGATGATCCTGATCGTATGGATCACTCCCTGCAGAGGCTGAAAGGCTTTAATTGAAAATCAAATGACTGCTTCTGAAAACAAGATTTTTAATCAAAAAAGCAAGAGGAATGAGCACACTGACCCGAATTGAAAAATCCATGTCATCCGTCCAAATGAAAAAAATCCTATTTGGCATCACCATCTTTACCCTGTCAAGCGCAGTACCCATTCTGATCTCAGGAACCGGTGCTTCTGCAGCAGTGCTTTCAAAATTGACATCTACTAGCAGGGTTGCCGAAGCCGTGAAGCCTGAAGAAAAGATTCTTTCTTATGCTGAATCCATCTACGAGCGGGCAGGCCTTTCAAATTATGGGTTGGATCTGACGATTTTTGATCTAGCCTTAAAAGGCTTCGATCGCCTTTCGGCCAAAGGGTTGCTGAACAACGACAGTATCCTTACGGTCGTGGATTTCAGCAAGTCCTCCCGCCAGAAAAGACTCTTTGTGATCGATCTAAAGAAACAGCATATGGTCTACAACTCCTTGGTTGCCCACGGAAAAAATAGCGGAACGGAATATGCAAATAGTTTCTCCAACGCACCCTCATCACACAAAAGTAGCCTGGGTTTCTTCATCACCCGCGGCACCTACCAGGGCTCCAACGGGTACTCCTTGCAAATCGATGGTTGTGAAAAAGGAATCAATGACAAAGCTTTTTCAAGGGCGATTGTGATGCATGCCGCAGCATATGCGAATGAAAATGTCGCGCAAAACGGATTTTTGGGAAGAAGTTTCGGCTGCCCCGCAGTCCCGGAAAAAATGAACAAAAAAATCATCGACAAGATAAAAGGAGGGAATGTGATGTTCCTCTATTTCCCCGACAACCAATACCTGAAAAAATCGCAAATACTGAATGGGTAGTGGAACCGCCATCACTGTGGCGGGTTAAACCCGGGAGCGTTTGCCTCCGGGTTTTTTATATCCAATATGAAAACATCTGTGTGCCCACGCCCGTCAGTAATCCGACGATGATCTCCGCAGATGTGTGGTTGGATACAATAAGTCGCGACGTGCATACAATGCCTGTCAATAAGATTGAAGCCATCAATGGCCATGCAGATTCCGCATATCCACTCGCAAGAACCACATACATCAGGCCTAACATCCCGCCAACTCCAATGGCATGCATACTGATTTTTAGAAAGCTGTTAAGCACCAGCGCCACACTGGAGGCAAGAAAAATCCCCTGACACATATCCGTCAGAATCAATGGCGCATCAGACTGATTCTTGAACACATAATAGGTCCAAAAGAAAAAAGTGATGGAGGCCATATAAGGTACGATCCGCTCCTTCTGCGTATCCAGCTGGATGGATTTGCTGAAGCCCAGACCACGCAACAACAAGACGATAAGCACGGGGAACACGAAATTATTGCTGGTGAATGTCAGAAACTTCACTAGCCTTGCTGATTCTGACGCTGCCAGAAATATGGTGGGATTTATGAAGACAATGTAGTACATCATCATCAACCCGGTGAACAACGGATGGAATATCCAGGATATAAAACGTGCTGCCCAAATAACGAGGGGGTGATAGGCGCTTACAGATGGTTGTGCGGTCATATTCACAAGGCTTTTCTCAAACGTGCCACCGGGATATTGAGTTGTTCCCTGTACTTGGCGACGGTTCGCCGTGCAATATTATAACCTTTTTCCTGTAGCATCTCAGTGAGTTTCTCATCACTCAACGGCTTTCGCTTGCTTTCAGCCTGGATCATATCGCTGAGTATCTTCTTGACCTCGCGTGTCGATACTTCTTCACCGCTCTCCGTACTTAATGACTCACTGAAAAAGAACTTTAAGCGGTACGTGCCGAACTCCGTCTGAACGAATTTACTATTCGCCACACGAGATACCGTGGATATGTCTAGAAATGTCTGCTCTGCGATATCCTTCAGAATCATCGGCTTCAGATTGGTCTCGTCACCGGTCATGAAAAATTCGTGCTGGTGCTCAAGAATGGCTTCCATAGTGAGCAGCAGCGTATTCTGCCTTTGCTTGATCGCATCGATGAACCATTTGGCCGCATCAATCTTCTGCTTGATGAAAATAACCGCCTCCTTCTGACGCTTGTCCTTTTTAGAGCCCTTGTCGTATTCCCTAAGCATGTCACGATACCCTTCACTGACCCTCAAATCAGGAGCATTCCTTGAATTAAGCGTCACTTCAAGCTTCCCAGCGTTGTTGTATATGAAGAAATCAGGAATCATGTATGTCTCCCCATTTTTCGACTCCCCCACATTGCCACCAGGCTTGGGGTTCAACTTGAGGATCTGCCCGATGGCGTCACGGAGCGCTTCATCGGAAAGATTTAACACCCGCTGGATCTTTTCATAGTGTTTCTTAGTGAATTCCTCAAAATACTTCTCCAATATCCGAATGGCCATGATGATCGCTGGATCATCGACTGTTACCTGTTTTCGGTACAGCTGCAGCAATAAACACTCCCGAAGGTTGCGAGAGGCGATGCCGGGCGGATCGAATTGCTGGATGGTGGCGATAAGTTCCTCGATCTGTCCTGAGGACACATGTATGTTTTGGCGGAAAGCAAGATCATCGACGATCGATTCCGTCTCCCTTCTCAAATATCCATCCTCATCGATGCTGCCGACAATCTGTTCTGCAATTCTGTTGTATTCATCAGAAAGCTCCAGCATGCCTAGCTGCTCGAGTAAGATCTCGTGGAAAGAAGATTCCACTCGGTGCGGAATGGTCTTGCCTTCATCAAGTTCGGGATAATTCTCATCCCGTAGCCTGTAATCACCCACTTCATCCTCATCCTGCACATATTCGCTGATGTCGATGTTATCATACTCATCCTCACTTCCGTCGAGATCGAAATCCTCCTCGCCCGTCGTGTCGAACTCATCGATCCCGTCCTCTCCCATATCCTCATGCCCTTCCTCCGTAAGCTCTAAAGCAGGATTTTCCTCCATCTCCTCCTTGATCCGTTCTTCAAGGTTTGCTGTAGGAACCTGCAACAGTTTCATCAGCTGGATCTGCTGAGGTGAAAGCTTCTGTAATAGCTTCTGTTGGAGGTTTTGAGAAAGTGCCATACTACGAAAAAACAGTAAATTGGGTTAAAAATCGCGGTTCCACAAAAATCAAGCCTAAATTACGAACAAAACACGGATACATGCAGAAAGTCAACCTGATATCAGTCATGATACTCATCATATTCCTCATGCCAACATTCAGCCAGGCACAACAAAAAGACCCGGCAGACAGCATGGCCCTGAAAAAAAGACTTTTCTCAGAAATGAACGCAGCAATGGATTCAGACAAAAGATTTCTGCTTCCACCCGACAATTCTGTCAGGCAGCTGGGGTTCATGTGCCGTCAGGAATGGAAACTCGAAAAAGCTACACGACTGCCGATTCGTGTCAGGCTTGGATCCCTGGATTATGTCAATAAAATGGAAGGAAAAAAACAATAGCCACCCATCCCCATACCTATGGTTCCGCCCTCTCCCAAGTACCACTGGGGTTTCTCAAGAACTTCAAAACCGATGAACCGGGTCCAACCGTCGCACTCTCGCGATTGGCAAAATCTACATAAGTGACATGATACTGCATGAATTTCGCATCAGCCGGATAATCAATCAAAAAATCAACCCTGCCGGCAAATGGCTTGATGGCGACAAGCTGTGCATCGGAGAAACTCCCCGAAACTGAATACCGGACGTATACGGCCACCTGGCGGATGTCTCCCAATGGTACAGACGGAGCCACCACCCTGAACCTCACCTTGTCGCCAGTTTGAACTGCACCCCCTTCGATCAAAGGAGATACAGGACCTGAACCGACAACGTCAGCTGCAGGCGGAACCAATGCAGGATAACGGTAGTAGTTATTCCGAAGTGAGTCATTCCAACCCATTGGATTGCGGTAAAAGGATTTACTGCTGAAATACACCGCTCCATTGATATTCGGTGTGCTCCTGATGGCACTCAATTGCTTCGGAATGATCGTATTGTCCTTCCAGGCAGTATTGCTTCCCGCCCTGTAATACCCCAGACCGATATAGCATGGCTTCCCAAATGAATTCTTGCTCCACCAGTCCAGCAGCGGCTCGAACGGAGCTGCAGGATGACCGAACTCCCAGTACAATTGAGGAACCACATAATCCACCCAACCTTTTTCAAGCCAAAGGCGTATGTCGGCATAAAGATCATCATAATTCGTTTGTCCGGCTTTTGTATCACTCCCCCGGGGATCCTTGTCTTTATTCCGCCACACCCCAAATGGAGAAATACCAAAGCGACACAAAGGATTGCCACCCTTAATCACCCGATACAGCTGTACGATGATGGAATCCACATTGCTCCTTCTCCAATCCTCAAGGGGCAGCTGATTACCGAATTTTCGAAAACTGGATGAATCCGGAAATTCCTTTCCTGGAATGCGATAAGGATAGAAATAATCATCGAAATGGATCGCGTCAACCTTATACCTTTTCACAATGTCAGAAACAACCAAGGTTACAAATGCCTGTGCCTCCGGATTGCCGGGATCAAAATATCGCTTGCCGCCATAATCCAGAAACCAATGTGGCTTCAAACGACTGATATGTGTCGGGGCAATGGACGACTTCGCGATATTGAAGACGGCACGATAAGGATTCAACCATGCATGGAACTCCATACCCCGCTTGTGCGTCTCTTCAATCATGAACGCAAGAGGATCATAATATGGAAACGGCGGTTTCCCCTGTGTGCCGGTTAGCCATTCGCTCCAAGGTTCATAAGGAGACGGATAAAATGCATCCGATGCTGGACGGATCTGCATAATAACGGCATTCATGCCATTGGCCTTATGCAAATCTACCATTCTGACGAACTCCGCTTTCTGCGAGTCGGTCGGTAAGCCCTTGCGGGATGGCCAATCAATATTATCCACCGTTGCGATCCATGCACCCCTGAATTCATGACGGGGAGACGATGTCTGCGCACAAACCGTCCCGGAAATCAACAAGACAAGAAATTCAATGCATATTGATAAAGCAGCAAAACTTCCGTACCGAATATTAAATTGCATCATAGGTAATTATCTGGGATTGGCGGATTGTGACTCTCCGTTCAATTCGTTGAAAGAATGATTGACAAATTCGAATGTGTAGATACGTACCAGTAAAATCACATAACTGAAAAGAAGCGGTCCGAAAATGAACCCCATGAAACCAAAGAGTTTAAGCCCGACAATGACCCCGAAAATGGTTACCAAAGGATGCACATCCCCGATCTTTTTCATGAGGGTGATCCGTGCGATGTAATCAATGTTTCCTGTGACGATAAGGCTGTAGATAAGCAGACCGGTCCCCTGCCATGTCATCCCTTGACCATAGAGGAAAATGACCAATGGCACCCAAATGACAAGGGTGCCCACGATGGGGAAAAAAGCGAAAACCCCTGTCAAAAAACCCCACATACCATAATCCTTCAAACCAAAAATCACATACCCTATCGTGGCTGTGACACCCTGTATCAGCGAAATCAAGGGTATCCCTATCGCATTGGCCCTGACACTATGAATCGTCTCCCGAGCCAACACGTCTATGCTGTTTTGACTGAGGGGTAAGAATGAATGTAGCCACTGCTCCACATCCCTGCCGCTGACGAACATGAAATACAACACAAAAAACATCACGGCTATATTGCCGAGAATATTCGCCGTACTATTCAGAAAAGTCGGAATGAAATCCTTGACACGCGACTGTATCGTTTTAATAGCCTCGACATCCACAACTTCCAAACCCACAAAGCCTGTGATCTTTTCCGAAAGGGCACGGATACCCGTCAACAATTCGTCTGAATGACTGAATATGTCATATATCTTGGGGGTGACAAGATGGATGGCATAATACAACGGGAGACCGATGATC
>CAJBPC010000573.1 GCA_903957405.1 uncultured bacterium
CACCGAGATCTCCCACAATGCCTTGAATGGCATCTTCATCCATGATGCGGATGCTGCGGTCGACCTGCAGATCGAAGCTTGTGCCGGAATGATTCACCAACTGCATCTTTTTTGTGAAGTCGGCCTCCCGCCGGTCGGCATGCACCAGGTCGAATGGTATGGTGTCAAGCACGCCCGGGACCTGCCATGCCTCAAAACTGAAAGCGCTGCCGGGCCGGAAAAAAATGGAGAACTGTCCACCCTCCGGTCCTATCCAGAAGCGTTCCTCCCCACCGAATGCACTGAAATGCGGGGTGAATTTCCCGGAACGGATCAGCTCGTGGTTGATCCACCCAAAACTGGTTCCGGCAAGTCCTTCTGCGGTACTGGTCATCACCCTTCCCTGATAGGCGGGGAGCACGATCAGCTCCGCACCCGAGCTGTCATCACCCAACAGGATGAGGTCCTTATGGTATTCCCGGAGAAAGGCGAGGTCGTGGCCAAAGGTTCCTGCGGGCATCACCACAGGGGCATCTATTTTTTCATTTCTCTTGCCTGACCCGCAGCCGGTCAGCAGGATGACCGCGACGGCGGGAGCGATGAGGGGACAAAGAAATGTCTGAACGCAGTGGCGCATGGGTGGAGTGATTGTTTGTTAAGGTACATATTCATCCTCAATCGACCGTCATCCGAGGCGCGTAATTGTTGTCTTTTAGCGGAAAACGGCTCCCATGGCTCATCCGAGTGCTTGTGATCGGCGCTGTCCCTCAGGATCTTCGATAAAAGTATGGCCGGTTGATCGCGAAGCATTCGGATGGTGAAAAAAGACGAGGCAGCCAAGCATTGATCAGCAACAACCGGCCGGTCCGCATCCGCCCTGCACCTGAAAAACGGTCATGCGTGTCACGAGCTCTTCTTGAGATGCATCGCGGATCCCGGCGACCCGGATGGTATAGTGCAATTCCTTACCCGCCAGGGGGTGGTTCGCATCGAGCAGGATGCCGTGCGCGCGCTTGCGGATGACATACCCCTCTGTCCCGTCGAATAATCTGATCAGATCGCCTTCATGGATCGCTTCGGGTTCGTCAAGGTCGTTGTTCGACACTTCAAGCACGAGGCTTGCTTCCCGAAGTCCGTACGCTTGCAACGGAGGTACCACCACGTCGACCACTTCGTTTTCCTTCATCCCCTCCAGCACACGTTCCAGTCCGGGCAACAATACGCCGGACCCATGGAGGTATTCCTCGGGCGGGTTGGATGAATTATCTTCCAGCAACGCTCCGTTTTCGTCTTTCAGCATGTAGTGTATCGATACGATCCTGTCTTTTTCTACGGTCATGGTGTTACAATATGATGTGGAGTCGCTTTCCTGCGGGGATGATCACTGTTGGGTTGAAATGAATGACGGCTTCTCCTGCATGGTTCGATATGGTGGCTGCTATGATTTGGTCATCCAGGCTGATCTTGTACCTCCTGACGATGCGGCCGGCATCGAGGGACAGGCTGTTCAGGCTTAGGGTGCCGTAATTGACGCGGATGTCCGCTTCCATCCGACGCCCGCTTTTCTTTTGTGTATATGTTCCCCATGCTTCTGCAGCGGTGAATGGAGCCTTGAAATGCGCAGGATCCATCTTCGGCGCGAATCGCATGTAGCCTTTCGGTCCGTGGTATTCGAATCCGCATGCCGTGATGAAAGTGCCATAGCTGGCCATCGCGCGGGCATAGTGGTCGCTGCATTCGATCTCATTGAATGGATTCCTCTTGGCAGCGTGGTAGCGGTCGTGGATCATCCGCGTGATCACCAGTGCCTCATCGATCATGCCCTCTGCCATCATGTGGGATGCCACCTGATGTTCGAAGCCGCTCATGCATTCGTGGAAATATCCAAGTTGCCAGGTGACGTTCTCCCCATAGGGTTTTGCTTCGTTGCGGGGATTGGTGTTCATCACCAGCCCGCCTTCGCCGGGCAGTGCATAAGGCCTGGCGCCCTTGCGGTCTTTTATGTACGGTCCGACGTCGGGGGTGAAATTATACTTCCAAAGTGCCCTCAGTGCCGATAATGTTTTTTGGCGATCGATGATCCTTCCCAAGCCTGCCTGGAAGGCCCAGCCCTGTCCGTACACCTGGTCGATGTGGCAGGTGTTGTAGGATCCGAGTTTCTGGCGGCCCAGGACGGGATCCGGCCGATGGATGAAGTATTCTCCGTTGAAAAGCTTTTCCTCCATGTTCCGGCTGCCCATCTCCACATATGACGCACATGCCTTTTCGAATGCCGCATCATCCATTTCCCCGGCCATCATCTGTCCTGCCTTCACCGCTGCGATGCAGAGGCCGACAAGCCATGCGATCTCCCCGTCCCAGACGGCATCCAGCGTGTTTTCGATGGGCGTGTCTTCCATGCCGTCATGGTTCCGGTCCTGAGCCATGAGCCATTGCAGGGCTTTTTTGATTTTTTCCCAGTTCCTTCTCAGGAAGGCATCATCCTTACTCATCTGGTGCTCTCGCCATATCCGGAGGATCGTGCCTGCCTGTCCGTCGATGGCCGGGCCGGCTGCCGCCTCTCCGCGGTAGCGCATCATCCCGTCGGGTTTCAGGGAGATGCCGAGATCCACGCGCTCCCGTGTGTCCCTTTCGAGGGATGGAAAGATGCGGCCCATCGCCTGGGCATACTGCCAGACGTGCGTGCATGTCCCCGGGCAACAACCTACGCCTTCCCAGGCATAGAACCGGCCTGATTCGAACCGGTGCGCCATGGTGGTGGCGAGGCAGGAGATGTTCAGGAATGTCCGCTCAATGAACCACCAGGGAAGTGTGGAGTCATACCAGGTCTCTTTCCATGCACGGCTCTCTTCCGATAGCTTCCGGTGGTTCGATCGGACATAAACGATGACGTCTGCGGCGGAGCCGAACCAGTTGTTATAGTATCTTCCCCTGTCGGTGATGTTCTTGTGCAGTTGCAGGTTCTTGAAATGCCAGCTGATGATGAAATCCAGCCTAGCCACTCCCCCCGCATCTATCTTTTTCCGGGATACGACCGCCCCGATGAGTGACTCACGGTAATGCTTAGCCGAAGTATTGGGACCCGCCTGCGAAAACGATGCATCGTCGACGGGAAGCCTGAAATCGGTGTGGCAGGATGCCGTTCCCGACAGCGGCGCAATGGCCATGGTGCCGAAATCCGCTTCCCCGGCCTGTTTCGGATCGGCGTTGTTCCGCATGCTGCAAAGGATGAATGTCGCCCCTTCGGATCCTTTCACTTCGTTCATGCGGTGGTCGTCGCCATGGGCTGACCGGGGAGATGTTTTATTCTCCAGCCATCCCAGTACATCCACTTCGACCGGGGCATCGGATCTGTTCCGGATCTCGAATGAATGGATCGTGCAGGGCAGGGATGAGTTCTTATCGTCCAGGGGAATGAATGGCGAGAAGATATCGGCGACGATCTCCACGGGCAAGGATCGGTCCACATACCTGACTTTCGCCATGGGATAGGTCGCCTCGAAGACGATCTCATCCCAATCGCCGTACTCCATTTGTTTGATGACGGTCTTGTCGCCCGTTCGAATCCGGAAGGCGAATCCCTGCTTTAACGGACGGATGTCCACCGCTGGTTGCACATATGCGGATCCGTCCTGCGCGCGCACTTTTTTCCCCGCATGCACTTCACTGTGCCAGTCTATGGTCTTCGGATCGATCCCGTTCTGGTTCTCGTTGAAGATATCCCAAAGCCAGAGTCTTCCGTCACCGCCGAGGTAGACGGTGCCTGCATTGACACCTCCCACCGGCATGCCGATGTATCTGAGTTCGTTCTTAGACTTCAGATAGCGCGTCACGATGCCCCGTTTTGACAGGGATTTCACCCATTCAGGGTCAAGCTTCTTATCGGCCGGGATGTTGTGCAATACCTCGCCTGGCAGGAATGGTCCGGCGATGGCTCTTGCTTGTGCACCATACATACCGGCGCTGAAGATGCCTGATGTTCGAAGGAAATGACGACGATCCATAGGTCAATGGAATGAATGGATTTCGGCAAAGGTTTTTCTTCCGGTGTGATGGCTCCTGTGATCGGCAGCAATTATTTTGACAAACAGGATCGATTCTCTGTCGGCAACCTCATCGGAAAGTAGCGCTGTCTCAGCTTTTCCACTCCTTTCGGTAATGTGGGCGCAACAGTGAACCGGCCTCTTTGTCCTTCACGAACCGTTCCTTTGCCGGATTCCATGTCAATGGGCGGCGGAGCTGGTACGCGATATTCGCCAGGGCGCAGACAGAGTTGGAGCGATGTCCGACTTCGGCATGACAGATGGGCTTTGTCCCGTTCTTGCAGGCGTTTAGCCAGTCTGCGTAATGGTCGTCGGACGTATACAACCGGGTTTCTCCGGCTTGGATCGTTGCCGTGGATATAGTGGCAGGGTTGCTGTCGAAATAGTTCCGGGCGATATCGATGGTCCCTTTTTCTCCTATGAACCGTACGCCGAAGCCGCGGCCGAAATCCTCGTGTTTCATGACCACACCGTTGGCATAGGTCATTTGCAGGCCGCGCAATGCTTTGGGATCCGATGGCGGGTTGAACGATACAGGACCTGTCTCATCCATTCCGAGGCCCCATTGTGCGATGTCGAACATGTGCGCACCCCAGTCCGACAGGATGCCGCCGGCATATTCGCTGTATTTCCTCCAGTTGGGGAAGATGTCTTTCTCCACGGGCGGAGAGAGTTCGGAGTGGAAGGGATGATATTTCGCCGGTCCGACCCATCCTTCCCAGTTAAGGTGTGCGGGTTTTTCCTCCTGTCCGAGGTTCCAGGGGATCGCCGGATCCCCGACATTCACGACGACCTCTTTGATCGTTCCGATGTATCCGTTGCGGACGAGCTCGCACGCCTGGCGGAAATTTTTCCAGGACCGCTGCATGCTTCCGGTCTGCAGCACCACGTTGTATTTATCGACGGCATCCACCACGGCCCTTCCTTCCGCGACCGTCCTCGTCAACGGCTTTTCCAGATAGATGTGCTTCTTCGCCGCGGCGGCCTTGACGGCTTGCATGGCATGCCAGTGGTCGGGGGTGGCGATGACCACGCCGTCGATGTCCTTGTCTGCCAGCAACTCACGGTAATCCGTAAACGATTTGAAGCCGCCCGTGGGTGCCAGGCCGCTCATCTCGGCATATGCTTTTTCTGCGAGGGTCTTGAAGCGTGCGAGCTTGGTCGCGTCCACATCGACGCCCGAGACGATCCGCACGGGTTGTTTTTTGAAATTGTTGAGCAAACCCCTCGACTGCTTCCCTGTTCCGATGAACCCGATCCTGAACAGATCGCTCGGAGCCGTGTGGCCTTTGCCCAATACGAAACGGGGGACGATGAAGAACGAGGCTGCGGCTGTGGCGGTCTGCTGTATGAAACGGCGGCGTGATGAGGGATTCATGGCAAATTTCGTTTAAACTTCTAATATAGTTATTCTGTCGCGATTGTTGTGATTTCTGTCATATGTCTGACGACAATCTCTGATCCCTTATCGGATGAGTGTTCCTTCAGACTTGATTTCCGCAAGTGCGGCATGCAATGCATCAAGGTCTTTTTCGTCATTGAATGCATTGATGGAATAGCGGATGTACACATCGTCTTCCTGCCGCATCAGCGGTACTTCGATCCTGAATTGTGTGAACAATCTGCGTTGCAGCATTTCCGGTTCAGGACTTTTTATGGGGATGCTGATCATCTGTCCGATCCATTGATCATCCAGCGGGGAGACGGGCTCGGTTTCGAGCAAAGCGAAGAACCTCCCCGCGTGACCGATCACCATATCGTGGCAGTCCCTTGCGACTTTTCGCCAATCGTGTGCTGCCATGAATTCGATGCAGGCGGGCACGGTGAGGAATGCGGAGAAATCGCGGGTGCCGGTCATCTGGTGGTAGTCCAGAAACTGCGAATGAGAGGGCTTTGCCGCCCTGTATCCCCAACTCACGACCAGCGGATCGAGCATCTGTTGATATGCTTTTTCGGCATAAAGGAAGGAGCAGCCTTTGGGTGCCATCATCCATTTGTGGCAGGCTCCCGTGTAAAAATCCGCACGGATGGACGATAAGTCGAACGGGATATGCCCCGGCACATGGGCTCCGTCAACGATGGTGACAAGTCCCCTTGCCTTGGCTTCCTCGCATGCCTCCTTCACCGGCAGGATAACGCCTGTCGTGCTGGTGATATGGCTGATGAACAGGACTTTTGTCCGTTCATTCACGCCTGCGAAAAGATCCTTCAGAAACTGTTCCTTACTGACAAGGGGCAGGGTGATCTTCTGCCTTCGGTATGTCGCCTGCTTCCTGTTGCAGTGAAAATCCCATGCCCGGTCGCAGGCTCCGTATTCGATGTTCGTCGACAATACCTCATCCCCCGGTTGCAGCGGCAGGCTGCTGGCGATGGTATTGATGGCATATGAGGGATTGGTCACATACACCAGATCGTCCGGATCCGGGCAGTTGATGTATTCGGCGAGTGCAGCCCTTGAGTTCGCCAGATACTGATGGCCATCGAATGCGATGAACTGCACCGGTTCCGCCTCCAGCAACAACTGCCATTCCCGGTACTTTTCGAACACCGGACCCGGGGTCGCACCAAATGAACCGAAGTTCAGGAAGTGGATGTCTTTACGCAGCAGGAAATGTGATGTGAGATCTTTCATGGGGATCAATGTTACGATTTATTTCATCATCCGGAAGCATGGAATGAAACAAGAAGCGGAGCGCCACAGGCTCAAATGAACCTGCGACACTCCGCTTGGATCTCTCTTCTTCGAGCGGGTCTTCTATTGCTCGGATATCTTGAATGCCACGCGCCTGTTCTGAGCCTTGCCTTGAGCGGTGGCATTGTCGGCGATCGGTTGGTCCTGTCCGTATCCTACGGCATCCAGACGGTCGATATCCACTTTCCTGCCCACGAGGTAGGCCTTCACCGCGGCGGCACGCTTTTCAGACAGCAACAGGTTCGCATCCGCTTTGCCGGTATTGTCGGTATGTCCTTCGATCCCGACCCTGACCAGCGGATAGTCCTTGTTCAGGATGTTCGCCAGTTTGTTCAGTTCGGCTTTCGCAGTACTGGTGAGGGTTGAACTGCCGCTGAGGAACTGTACGTTATTGGCGTTGAAA
>CAJBPC010000574.1 GCA_903957405.1 uncultured bacterium
CTATAACCAGGCCTCCAGCAACGACCTGTTCCGCTTGAATGGCAACCAGTACGCCTGGACACCCACTTACAGCGACGCACAAGTCGAGGGGTTCCGCAAAGGCACGGGCACAGATGTCGACTGGTTCGGTGAAAACCTCCGGAAGAACGGGCGATACACCAATGCCAACGTCGTACTCAATGGCGGAGACCTCAGCACACGCTACGCCGTTGTCCTCGATTACATGAAGCATAGCGGTCTGTATAACGTACCGACGAATGACAATACGTCCAATGCTCAGATCCAGCGATTCAACATCCGCACCAACCTTGACTTCAACTTCTTCAAGATCTTCGAAGCCAAAGTAGACCTCGGCGGACGCATTGAAGAGCGGCGCTACCCCAACTTTAACGGGCCGTCACTCTGGAACAACATGTCAAACTACCCATCACTGATCTATCCCGTGAAAGATGCGAGCGGATACTGGTCGGGTACGACACTCTTTCCGAACAATCCCGTCGCATCGCTGAATGCTTTGGGATGGACGTCCACGCAGGACCGGACACTCCAGGCGAACTTCAGCCTCAAGGAAAAGCTTGACTTCATCACGCCGGGGCTCTACCTCTCACAGGCGATCTCCTTCAACACCTGGACGCGCACCAGGGCCAGTAAGACGGCCACTTATGCCCGATTCAACAACGGCATCAAAACCACCAATGACAACAACACGGATCTCGTCTCCAACGGATCCACACCGGAAGACCAATACGACTGGAAGCAGATGAACCTCTCCGCCGGTTATGACCGCAGCTTCGGTCGCCACAGCGTGTCAGCCGCGGTGAATTATTTCGCAAGCGCGTTCATCACCGACCAGGACAACAACAACGTCGGACAGAATGGCGGCAACAACATCTTCTACAACTTCCTGAACCTGAGCGGCCGCGTTCATTACGCACTGGACAACAAATACATGGCGGAATTCGGCTTCGGCTACAGCGGGTCGGATAATTTCGCTCCGGGTAACCGCTGGCACATGTATCCCTCACTGGGGGCCGGATGGGTGGTGTCCCGCGAAGATTTTCTCCGCAACAGCAAGGCCCTGACCTTCCTCAAACTAAGGGCTTCCGCAGGCCTCTCTGGCTGGGACCTTGCCAACGACGGACGATTCCTCTTTCAACAGTATTTCGTGTCCAATGGATCGTTCCAGACCGGTCTCAATTCGCTCGTCGCCAACAGCGGGCTGATACAGTCATACCAGGCGAATCCGGAGATCAGTCCCGAGCGCAGCCTGAAGTATGGCATCGGGGCCGACCTGACATTGTTCAAGAAACTGGACCTCACGTTCGATGTCTTTCAGGACGACCGCACGGATATCGTCACACAGAATAATACCATCATGGGTGTCTTCGGCGGGATACTGCCTTATGTGAACCTCGGTCGCGTGCAAAACCGCGGCATCGAACTCTCTGCGCAATACAAAGGGCAGGTCGGTGCGCTGCACTATTCGCTGGGTGGCATGTACGCACGATTCGTGAATAAGATCCTCGAGCAGGCGGAAGTGCCCCCTGTCAATGCCTTCAGCGCCACTACGGGACTTCCCATCGGCGCACAGATGGGGCTTATCGCAGACGGATTTTATGACATCTTCGACTTCGATGCCAGCGGGAACCTGAAAGCAGGGTTCGCCACACCGTCATTCGGTGCCGTCCAGCCGGGAGATATCCGCTACAAGGACATGGATGGAAATAAGATCATCGACCAGAATGATGTCACCCAAATCGGCAACCCGAATTATCCCACGACCACCTACTCAATCAACGCATCGCTGAACATGAAAGGCTTAGATCTCAGCGTGCTGTTCCAGGGCTCCGCAGGTGCAAAGATCAACATCCTCAATGCCGCCGGGATACAAACCGTCGCGATCGTGAACAACGCCAACGTGTTCCCGATCGCGAAGAACGCATGGGCCTATTATCCATCCCAGGGCATCGACACCCGCGCGGATGCCGACTACCCCAGGCTCACCCGTCTCGCGAACGACAACAACTACCGTACGTCCACTTTCTGGTTGAAAAACGCATCATACCTGAGGATAAGGAACGTTGAACTCGGTTATACATTGCCGTTAGCCACGCTGAAGCGTCTGCGACTCGACAACCTCCGGGTGTTCGTCAACGCGGTCAATCCGGTCACCTGGTCGGAGACCATGCGGAAGTACGATATCGATCCCGAGACGCCGACGGCATATCCGGCCATGAAGGCATGGAATACCGGCATCACCCTGAACTTTTAAAATTGCGCCACATGACATTCAGAAGATATCTAACGATCATTGCGTCGGCCCTGTTGCTGACAACAGGCGCAGGCTGCAGCAAGGATTTTCTCGATACAAAGATCGACCTGTCGCAGACGCAGGACATCCTCAGCACGAATTTCAGCAGCCTGGTTTCTTTCGCCAATGCACCCTATGTGTACATGCGCAACGAGTATTCGATGATCGACGGGAATCTGTTCGCCGCCGCATCCGATGAAGCAGTACATACATCCCCGGGTGCCAACGTCAGGCAGTTCAACAACGGCAGTTGGAACGCTTTTAATAATCCTGACAACTACTACACCGGCTATTATCAGGGCATTCGTGCCGCGAACTATTTCCTGGAAAATTCAGGAGACTACCGGAATATGCTTGCAAAGAACCGGGATACCGTATCTCCGACCGGCAAGCTCCAGTACAAGGATGATACGCTGAACATCGGCTGGTACCGCGCCGAGGCCAGGGCATTGAGGGCCTTTTATTACCTCGAACTCCTGAAGCGATATGGCGGTGTGCCGCTGGTCACAAAGGTGCTTTCATCGGGTGACAATTCCGACCTTCCCCGCGCCACCTCCGACCAGATGGTAAGTTTCATCGTCACAGAGATCGATGCCGTGAAAGACAGCATGCAGGTCAACTGGAAGACATCCCCCTACACGACGATGGATGGCCGCCTCACCCGTGGCGCAGCCCTGTCGATAAAAGCCCGTGCCCTGCTGTGGGCGGCGAGTCCACTCAATAATGCCGCCAACGATGCCGCCAAATGGCGGGCTGCAGCCGCCGCCTTCAATGACGTCATCGTGCTGGCAAGGGGTGCGGGAGCCTATGCGCTTGACGCCAACTACCGCAACTATTTCCTCCAGAACAATACGGTCACCAGCAACGAGACCATCTGGGCCGTGCGTTACACCGCAGGCAACGCGATCGAGCGGGCCAACTACCCCATCACCACGCCAGGTGGCAACAGTGGCATCACCCCATCCCATGATCTGGTCGATGCTTACGAATACAAAGGTGCGCCCAATCCCGCCAACCCATATCTCAACAGGGATCCGCGACAGGCACTCACCATCGTCACAGATGCCAGCACCTGGAACGGAAGGACCATCGACATGACACCCGGCGCAAGGGATGACATGAACACGCTGAATGCAACACGTACCGGCTACTACATCCGAAAGTTCCTGAATGACAACCTCAACCTCGTAAACAACGCCACTCAGGTGCACCACTGGCCGGTGATCCGCTATGCCGAGATCCTCTTGTCCTATGCAGAAGCCATGAACGAAGC
>CAJBPC010000575.1 GCA_903957405.1 uncultured bacterium
ATCTTGTTCCAGTCGTCGGAGGTGTTGCTGTTGCGCACCAGTGATTCGATCTCGAAGGCTGTCAGCTGCCTGTGCCGGATCTGGCTTTTATTCTGGAGCTCCCTCAGATGCTATTCATCCTTTCCCTTCGGCAGATATTCGGGTGCAATGAAACCATAGCCGATCGATTGTATCGGACTTTTACTGATCTGATTCATGGAATATTGGGTTTTGACTGTCTGGGTTGTCCCGGGATGACAGTGGTGTTTTTCATTCTACCGTTACGCTCTTGGCCAGGTTCCTGGGCTTGTCGACATCCAGCCCCTTATGCACTCCGATATAGTATGCCAGCAGTTGCATGGGAATGACCGACAGCAATGGCGCTACGATCTCATCGGCCGCCGGCACCGTCATGACGTCATCCGCCATGTCGGTAATGACGGTATCGCCTTCCGTGATCACCGCGATCACCCTTCCCTTTCGCGCCTTGATCTCCTGCATGTTGCTGATGATCTTATCGTGGTATGCATCCTTTGTCGCGATGAACACCACGGGCAGCTGGTCATCCACCAGTGCGATGGGGCCGTGCTTCATCTCCGCGGCAGGATACCCTTCGGCATGTATGTAGGAGATCTCCTTGAGCTTCAGGGCCCCCTCCAGCGCCACTGGGAAATTATACCCTCGACCCAGGTAGAGGAAGTCACGGGCATCGGCGTATTTCTCCGCGATCATCCGGATGTTATCGGTATTCTGCAGGATCGTTTGTACTTTTTCGGGGATATCCGACAGTTCCGTCATCAGATGCTGGTAGCGTTTCGCATCAATGGTGCCTTTCTCCATCGCCAGTTTGAGTGCCATCATCGTGAGTACTGCAAGCTGTGCCGTGAACGCTTTCGTGCTTGCCACACCGATCTCCGGACCCGCATGGGTGTATGCGCCGGCATGGGAAGCCCGGGCAATCGATGACCCGACGACGTTCAGCACGCCGAAGATCAAGGCGCCCTGTTCCTTGGCTTTTTCGATCGCCACGAGTGTGTCTGCCGTCTCACCACTCTGCGAGATCGCAATGATCACATCCCCGGGATGGATCACCGGATTGCGATACCGGAATTCTGAAGCGTATTCGACTTCCACCGGGATGCGGCAAAGTTCCTCGAAGACGTACTCCGCCACCAGGCCGGCGTGCCAGCTCGTACCACAAGCGACTATGATGATGCGCTTCGCTTGCTTGAGCTGTTCCATGTGTTCTTCCACCCCGCGCATGTGGATCTTTCCTTCACTGAGTTCCAGCCTTCCACGCAGACAGTCGAATATCGTATGCGGTTGTTCGAAGATCTCCTTGAGCATGAAATGGTCATAGCCGCCTTTTTCTATCGCGGCAAGCTCCATGTCGAGCTTCTGTATGTAAGGCGTGATGGTCTCGTTGCCGAGGTTCTTGAGTATGAGCTCATCCGGTCGGATGATCGCGAGTTCATAGTCGTTGATGTACACCACTTCCTTGGTATATTCTATGATGGGTGATGCGTCGGATGCCAGGAAATGTTCCCCTTTGCCGATGCCGATCACGAGCGGACTTCCTTTTCGCGCCGCGATCAGCGTGTTCGGGTTGTCCCGGTCGAGGATCACGATCACATAGGCGCCCACCACACGCTTGAGTGCGATGCGGATCGCTTCCTCCAGGCTGCAGTCGTTGTGCTCCCGGATGTCGTCAATGAAACTGAGCAGCACTTCCGTATCGGTGTCGCTGTGGAAGCGGTAACCTTTTTTCAGCAGTTCCGACTTCAGCTGACCGTAGTTCTCAATGATCCCGTTATGGATCATCGCCAATTTCCCACTGGGGGATAGATGCGGATGCGCGTTCCTGTCGCTCGGTTCGCCATGGGTGGCCCAGCGGGTATGGCCAATGCCGATATTTGCATGGAGATCTTTGCCCACGAGGCTCTCCTCGAGTTCTGCGACCTTGCCTTTTTTCTTGTAGACGGAAAGCTCGTTGGAGAGCAGTGCTACACCGGAGCTGTCATAACCCCGGTACTCCAGCCTTTTCAATCCTTTTAAAATGATGGGATAGGCTTCCCTGGTGCCGACATAAGCAACGATACCGCACATGTGGTTTTGGTTTTTAGTATGAGTCCAAAGGTAGTGCTTGAGTTTGTGAAGTTCAAGCGGATCATGTTACATGCGGACCATGGGGTCAAAGCAAGAGTCCTTTGAGGAAAAGAAATGCGAAGGAGAAGTATATCACCAGTCCGGTGACGTCCACTATCGTAGCGACAAAAGGTGCGGATGAAACCGCCGGATCCGCTCCCACCTTTTTAAGGATGATCGGCAGCATCGATCCCGTAAGGGTGCCCTGCAGCACAACACCCAGGAGCGAGAACCCGACCGCGGCACCCACCTCCCTGTAATGGATGCCGTACATGTCGGGGAAGAACTGCGACCACACCACCACACGGGCGAATCCGATGATGCCCAATACGGTTCCGAGCAGCAGTCCGGATATGATTTCACGGCGCATCACACGCCACCAGTCCTGCATCTTGATCTCTCCGACCGCCATGGCCTGTATGATCAGCGTGGAGGCCTGTGAGCCGCTGTTTCCGCCGCTGGAAATGATCAGCGGGATGAACAACGCAAGAACGACCGCCCGTTGTATCTCCGCTTCGTAGTAACCCATCGCGGTGGCGGTGAGCATCTCTCCGAGAAAAAGTACGATCAGCCACACGACCCTTTTCTTGAAGAGCTTCAGGATCGGTATCTCGAGATAGGGCTCGTCCAGCGCCTCGGTACCACCCATTTTCTGCATGTCCTCACTGAACTCCTCATTGGCAACCCATAGCACGTCATCGATCGTCACGATGCCCAGCATCACCTTCCGGTCGTCGATCACCGGGAGTGCCACCCTGTTGTTCATCTTGAAGACCTGGTTGGCGGATTCCTGATCGTCGCGCACATGCAATGCAATGCAGCGACCATCCACCATTTCATGCACCATGCGTTCGGGGGGCGACAGTAGGAAATCCCTTATCCGTACGTCATCCACAAGCTGTCCTTGCCGGTTGACGACATATATGACATCAAGGTTATCAATATCCTTTCCAAAAGCCCGGATATGATCCAGCACCTCGAGCACCGTCCAGTCATCCTCCACCGCGAGGTAGTCATTCGTCATCAGCCTGCCCACGCTCTCCTCCGGATACCCGAGCTGCGCAAGGGTGAACCTCCTCTCTTCAGGATTCAACAGCTTGATGAGTTCACGCACGGCCTCGTTGGGCAACTCCTCCAGGAATGCCGTGCGGTCATCAGAAGGCAGCTCATTGAGCAGTTCGGCGGTCTTTTGTGGCGGAAGATGCTGTATGATGTGCTTTTGTGCGGAAAGGTCGAGTATCTTGAAGGCCCCTGCAGCACGCTGGATCTCCAGGCCGCAGATGATGGTGACGGCATCCTCCTCGTTTTCATCTATCAGCCAGGCCACATCACTGATGTTTTGATAATTTAGGAAATCAGCCAGCCTCGACCTGTCACTTTCCCTGACAAGTTCATCGAACTGCTTCTGCAGAGCAGGCTGACTGACCTCATTGCTCATGTATCGTAATTTGCGCTAAATTAAAACTTGTTTCCTTAAACCCTAAGCCATACATGATGATTCTCCCCTGCCTGACCATTGTTGACACCCCCCTCATGGGCAGGGGCGTGTTCACCGGTGAGCCCATCCCCGCCGGAACGGTGGTGGAGATCGCCCCTGTGATCGTCATGGGGCCTGAAGAAAGAAAACTGCTGGACCGTACCGCCCTGCACGATTACATCTTCGAGTGGGGCCAGGATCGCACGCAATGCTGCATGGCCATGGGGTACGTGCCGGTGTATAACCACACCTGCCCCTCGAACTGTGAGTATGAAATGGATTACGAGGATGGAACGATCACCGTCACGGCCATGAGGGATATCGAAGCGGGGGAGGAGTTGTTCATCAATTACAACGGGGATTTCGATGATCCGTCCGCCGTTTGGTTCGATGACCTCGGAGCAGGCACTTGAGCCATCCCGCTGCTTCCCGGAACAATGCAGGGCATACTCCGGTCAAGGTGACGGACCGGCATCCGGTGCATCCTTCGGCCACTAAAGGTATTTTTTTAATGTGCGGCAGACTTCTTCGCGGTACTGTCCGCCGAACAGCAGCAAGTGTACCAGCTTTGGGTAAAGCTGGAAAAGATCCGTTCGCTGTCTCCAGCCGTCCACCAGCGGGAACACCGCTGCATAGGCCTCGAAAAATGTCGGGTCAAAGCCTCCGAAAAGCAGCGCCATGCCAAGGTCCATCTCGCGATGGCCGTAATACACCGAAGGGTCGAATATCGCCATCTGCCCGCCTTCAATCGACATGAAGTTTCCACTCCAGAGATCACCATGCAACAATGCGGGTGCCTCTTCCGGCATGAGTTGCCGCAGTTTTCCGCACAGGGCTTCCGCCCACTCGCATTCGTCTGCGGAGAGCATCCTCTTGTCAAAAGCCTTTCGTGCCAGCGGCAGTATCCTTTCCTGTGCGTAGAAGTCTGACCACTGCTCATGTGGTTCGTTCTTTTGGTGCAATCTGCCGATGTAGTTGGGGTAGTCGAGTCCGAATGCAGGCCGGCTGTGTTTGTGCAGTGCCGCCATGGACTCCCCAAAACGCACCCAGCAGTCGTTTGCCGCATCACCTTTCGGAAGATGTTCCATGACGAGATAGACCTGCTGGTGGAACTTTCCGTCGAATAAAGGTCTGGGCACTTTGATGACACCCGCATCTGCGAGCATGACCAGTCCACGGGCTTCCTTTTCAAAGAAATCCAGTCCGAAAATGCTGGCATTGACTTTCATGAAGTATCGACCGCGGGTGGTCTCCAGCAGATGGCATTGGTTGATGTCACCGCCGGTGACGTTGGTTTCCCCGAGGATCCTTGTCTCTGCCTGGAAAAACTCCGTGAAACGCAGTTCTACATGGGTCAGGAACTGTTGTCTGGTGTTCATTTGACAAAGTTAGCCGGATTTGATACAACGTCACCCACATGGCGCCGTCGACTTCCATGCCGAAATCACGGCCAGACCAAATTCTTGAACCAGATTGGCAAAAAGGAACCGGAGTGAGTATCTTTGTGCATCAATTTCACACCATGGCATCATCCGATCTTTTCCAAAGCCCCGATTATTTCGACATCGATGATCTCCTTACCGATGAGCACAAGCTCATACGGGAAACCGTGCGCAATTACGTGAAGAAGGATATCTCTCCGATCATAGAGGACTATGCCCAACGGGGGGAGTTTCCGTTGCAGATCGTGAAGCAAATGGGTGAACTGGGCTGCTTTGGACCGACCACACCTGTCGAATACGGGGGTGGGGGACTGGATAACCTCAGTTATGGGCTGATGATGCAGGAACTCGAGCGCGGAGACAGCGGCGTGCGATCCACCGCATCCGTGCAGGGGTCCCTGGTGATGTATCCGATCAATGCATTCGGCAGTGAGGCGCAAAAACAAAAATACCTCCCCAGGCTTGCCAGTGGGGA
Source organism: uncultured bacterium (assembly GCA_903957405.1). Classification (GTDB taxonomy): domain Bacteria; phylum Bacteroidota; class Bacteroidia; order Chitinophagales; family Chitinophagaceae; genus Pollutibacter. Next base: position 5,519 of record CAJBPC010000575.1, read on the forward strand.
ATGGCTCGGTTGCTTTGGGCTGACGGAACCTGACCATGGCAGCAATCCTTCCGGGATGACGACCAATATCAGGGATATGGGGGATCATGTGTTGCTCAATGGCGCAAAGATGTGGATCAGCAATGCGCCATATGCGCAGATGGCCGTCGTATGGGCAAAGGATGAGGAGGGCGTGGTACGCGGAGTGATCGTCGAGCGGGGCATGGAAGGGTTCACCACACCCGCCACCCATGGCAAATGGAGCCTGCGGGCATCCGCAACAGGAGAGCTTGTTTTCGATAATGTCAAAGTCCCAAA
>CAJBPC010000576.1 GCA_903957405.1 uncultured bacterium
CTCACGGGAGAAATCATCCAAATCTGAACGCTTGCCTTAAGTTTGTGTGAAATATTCCAGTGCTGGGACTCCGACAGATATCAATCACCCAATTCCGTAACTACCCTTACGGACATTTCGATTTCTCGGACAGGGTTGTTGCATTTTGCGGACCCAATGGCGTTGGGAAGACGAATCTGTTGGATGCGATCCACTATCTGTGCTTCACGAAAAGTTATTTTTCAAGGAGCGACCCGGGTTCGGTGCGAACCGGTTGTCAGGGTTTCAGGATCGACGGGGATTGGTCCATGCACGATGCTCCGTTGCAGACCGTGTGCATCTTGAGGGAAAACGGAAAAAAAGAATTCATCGTCAATGGGGAAACATGCAACAGATTTTCCTCGCATATCGGAAGGCTGCCGGTGGTCTTCATTGCACCTGACGACATAGCGCTTGTGAGTGAAGGACCCGAAGGTCGACGACGTTTCATCGACACGATCCTTTCACAGACAGACCCCGAATATCTGCAAATGCTTATCCGGCATAACAAGATCTTGCAGGAACGAAATAGTCTGCTGAAGCAGATTTCGACCCAGCCTTCACTTGGATTTTCATTATTAGAAGTCATTGACAATCAATTTTCCGCAGCGGGTACCTGGATATTTAAAGCACGTCAGGCATTCATGAAGGAGTTCCTTCCGCAGGTGCAGTTTTTCTATGAAGTGGTGGCTGGTGAATCGGAGCGGCCGGAGCTTTTTTATGTCAGTCCCCTTCAACAAAAACCGTTGGCTGAGTTATTGAGGGAGAGCCGTCAGCACGATCTCATGTTGCAGCGCACCCGTCATGGTATCCATCGGGATGACATCGAGTTGCGCCTGCATGGGGAGGCATTCCGGCAGATGGGATCGCAGGGACAGCGCAAGAGCATGTTGTTCGCACTGAAGCTTGCCGAGTTCGAGGTTTTGAAAATCGCAAAGGGGTTCGCGCCGCTGCTCTTATTGGACGATCTTTTTGAAAAGCTGGATGAGGCTCGTATGCAGAATCTGCTGGACTGGGTTTGTCGGGAAAATGGCGGTCAGGTATTTCTTACAGATACGCATGAGGTGCGGATAAGGGAAGTGCTGGGCAGGAGCGGTGTCGAATTTCAATTGATCAGACTCTGACATGCTTACATTACTTTTGGTGAAACAACCGCATATTGTCTGCCGAAATTTCACTGTCACAAGCATTGGAGAAATTCCTAAAGTCCAGCAAGCTGGGCAATAATATCCTTGCCCTTCAGATAGAGGATGTCTGGGAGAAACTCATGGGTAAGACCATAGCGCGATATACCGACCGGATACATATCGTGAATCGAACGCTATTCATACACACGTCCGTTGCGCCGCTTCGCACTGAGTTGCTTTATCAGAAGGCCCAGATCATCGCTCGGGTGAATGAAGAGATGGGTGAGAACCTGATCGGAGAAGTTGTGATCCAGTAAGTCTCTTCCTTTCAAACAGCTCCGTGGATATAATCCTGCAACTGCTCGATCCTTACTTTTTGATCGAGGATGGTTTCTTTGACCACGTCAATGATAGAGATCACACCGGTGTATCGTACATCGTCAAAAACAGGCAGATATCTGATATTGTGGTTTGTCATGATCTCCATGCATTCTTCCATGGTGTTTTCCTGTGTAATGCGGGGCAGGTATTCCGACATGATCTCGGCAACGGTGAGTTCGTTGGATGACTTGCCGTGGAGGATCACTTTTCTGGCATAGTCGCGCTCCGTGAAAAGTCCGATATAAGTTTCTTCCTGCATGACGACGACGGACCCGATGTTTTTTTCGGCCATCAGCCGGAGTGCTTCCCTAACGGTCGCCGTTGGTTCGATGGTCACATTGCTGAAGCCTTTCCGCTTGAAAATATCAGATACTTTTTTCATATGCGTGTGCTTGTTTGTTTACAATTTACCGAAATAAATTGATTTTTCAATCCACAGACGGCATGATATCGATTGTAAAAAGCATGAATTCCATCATTGTATCCTGACTCTTGGATCAAGCCATGCGTAGAGGAGATCTGCGATGATGTTCACCAACACAAAGAGTGCGGCTGTGAGTAGGATGGACCCCATGACGACGGGATAGTCAAGTTTTTCCAACGCATCCACGGTGACCTTTCCGATGCCTTTCCATCCGAAGATATATTCTACGAAAAATGCCCCTGCGAGCAGTTCAGCGAACCATCCCGTGATGGCTGTTACCACAGGGTTCATCGCGTTGGGTAAGGCATGCCTCCATATGACGGTTCTTTCCGGCAGTCCTTTTGCCCTTGCCGTGCGGATATAGTCCTGGTTGAGTACATCCAGCATCGCGCTGCGCGTGAGTTGGGTGATGATGGCCAGCGGCCTGAGGCCCAGCGTCACTGCCGGAAGGATCAGGTTCTGCAGTTGCATGATCTTCCCCTCGTAGGGGTCGAGATCAAAAAGACTTCCGGTCATGTGAAGTCCGGTGAAGCGGTGCCAAACGAAACCGAAAAAGTATGCGATAAGGATTCCCATGAAAAACGAAGGAGCGGATATGCCGATCACGCTGCCAAATACTGCCGATCTGTCGACCCATGTATTGTTCCTAACGGCGGCTGAAACACCCAGTGGGATACCGACAGCCACTGCAATGAGGAGGGCTGAGCATGCGAGGAGGACCGTACCCGGCAGTGCTTCCATTAAAATTTGCCAGACGTCCTTCTTGCTCTGGTAAGATCGTCGCAGGTACGGGATTTTCACACCGGCCTTATATTCATTTCCCCAGAACAGTCCCCTCAGCTTTTTCTCCCTGATCTCCGACTCCGAATGAAAGCATATCGGGGAAATGTCATTCATGTAAAACAGGAGTTGTTTTGCTTTGGGCTTATCGAGGTAGAGTTCTTTCCGGATGTTCGCGAGGGTTGCCGCGTCTCCGGTCTGCCCCATGACAAGCCTCGCAGGGTCGCCAATTCCCTGAAAGAGAAAGAAAACGACCACTACGACCCCTATGAGTACGAGCATGCCGTAAGTAAGCTTCCTGAGAATGTATTGGGTCAATACAGGTTTATTTTCCGTTTAAAATGCAGCGGCGACCTTGGAGAAATCAGCGTACGACCATTTCCCTTCAATCGTGCCTTTATTCAGGAGGTAGATGCTGGGGTCCACCCTGGCGGCAGTTTTAATGGCAACAGCATCCCCCTTCATGACCACCATTTGCTGCAAACCCAGCGTGGCCAATCCTTCCGCGAGGTTGTCAGCATCCGACGATACCCAAATGATCGGAATATCTTTGCTGAGGGCGGCATCCCTGAGCGTTCTTAACTCATCCGCCCATCCCCATTTTTTGGTATCCTTCGGGAGGGATTTTGAGAATACCACCAGGATCCTGCCTTCTTTTTCCAAAATCGCTTTTGTGGTGTCATTGCCTGCTTGGGAGATGATCACGAAATCTTTAATGGGCGGTTGTGCATTTCCGATCCTAACGACCTTGTCGTATCTTTTCACGAACTGATATGTGGAGTCGTTGAATTCTTCAGGGAAACTTTCGGCATCGAA
>CAJBPC010000577.1 GCA_903957405.1 uncultured bacterium
ATGATCTATCAGAACAATGATCGTCCCAACGCTAAAATGAATGGCATCACTGAAAACAGAATTGAAGCAGACCATGAGGTCGCCTTATTTGACCTGGTCCTCATTTTCTCTCCCATCGGTGAGGACCTGGGTATTGAACTTCAATACAATGATTCGTTGTTTGAAGCTCAGACAGCTGTGGAAATGAGCGGGCTTTTGCTGGATACCTTATCCGACTGTTCAATCAATATGGACCGTCCACTCGCTGAGGTGGTTGAATAAACAAATGAAACAGAGTTGTCCGATCAAAGTCAGGAGGGTGTGGAATAAGTACAGGTGCAATATGTGGCAAAGGGATCCGACATGGTCTTTAGAACTGATCTTGGCATGGGAGCCATCATTGACCCACGACAGGGAATATGTCGCTTGAAACCGGATCCAGATATGGTTTACAGCGTTTTTCCTTCGAGCTTGGTCTGAAAAAAATGTAAAAGAAATTATGTCTATGTCATCTCCAACAAAATATCCTGCTTTGGATGATTTCCTGAAAAACAGGATGTTCAACCATATTGATCGGCCTGAATTTTCAGGATCTGGCCACATCTCAGCGGATGATACTTCCGCTTTCCGGAACGGTGAATGGCTCTTTTATCCGATCCCAGGAAGCAAAGGAGAATTCCTGATCCGGACAGAAAAAATCGGGCAGCAGATCGAGTTATTAGAGGATGTACTTGCAAATATCTTTACAGGTAGCGTATTCATGAACAGTGGAATCAGTGAATTCACAAGAACATCCATCCGGTCCTGGGCATATCAAAGGACGATCCGGTTTTTTGAGATGCCCGATCTTCTTGCAGGTCGAAAGATCTGGACGGAGCAATTCACTCATGTACGTCCTGATGTATTGTTTTTAAGTGAACCGGAATTCCTGTTCCTTTTTTATACTCAGCCGGAATGGCTGGGGGATGCAAGGCATATTTTGGTTGTCAATCCCCAGTCCGAATCAAAATGGAGTAAAGACCTGCTCCAATCGCAGAGATCCTTCGATGTCACACTGGCATATGAATTTTGTCACTTGCCTGGCATTTCGCTCTTCAGGACCATTCTAGCTACTGATCAGATAGAGCCAACGGCCTTTGTCAATGCAAGACCCAGGGAATGTCTGGTGCTCAAGGATGGAGAAGAAGTCAGCGGTCTTAAAAAGGGACATCTGAGCTTTCTCGTGCACAAACTGAATGAAACAGGAGAGATATCAGAGGTAGTGATAGAAAGTCGACTTGAATCCAGAAACAGACAGGGGAATATCAGCCTTTTGTCAGACCAAATACTGACTGTTGACGGATACATCCATGAAAAGGATGAAGTGATCGCTTCATTTCTCAATGCACACAGATGCTGGCAGGCCAGCATCGTGAAGGAAGCTACGGGAATTTTTCCCTTTACCCTGAGGTACACCCATCCTGAAGGAATCGAGCCTGATCCGACAGGAAAATTGGAGGGAGTCGTGCTGGGGCTGAGAATGTGCGCGCACCCAAAGGCGCAGCTGGAGATGTACACATTCGCCGATGACACAACCTTGCAGGTATTATCTAAGCAGGATGATGGCAATGGGAAATCCCTTTTGTTTCAACGAAGCATCTCCTATGCATATGACGAATTGAACGTCATTGAAAAACCAGATCCCACCCATGACCAGGAGGATGTACATCCTCTGAACAACAAGTCGGCCATTTCAGAGGGGC
>CAJBPC010000578.1 GCA_903957405.1 uncultured bacterium
GTCGGTGATATGTCGCAGGATTTCAGAAGACCTGTTCGACAATGGCGCACCACTCAGTCCGCCTGCACCGATCTCCGTTGCTTCTTTCTTTGATGCATCGGAGAGTACAGACCTTGAAATGGTGGTATTGGCTGCCACCAAACCATCCAACCCCACTTCTTCCGCCAGGGTGATGATGTCATCGAGTTGTTCCGGTGTGAGGTCCGGGGCGATCTTCAGCAGCAGTGGTTTTCTGATGGCCATGCCATTATTGACCCGTTGCAGATTCGACAGGATCTTCGACAGGGCGTCTTTCTCTTGCAGTTCGCGGAGTCCGGGTGTGTTGGGAGAACTCACATTCACCACGAAATAATCCACCAGGCTGTGAAGCCTCCGAAAACAGATCTCATAGTCCTTCCATGCGTCCTCGTTCGCGGTGACCTTGTTCTTGCCGATATTGCCGCCGACGATGAGCCGATCGGCCGGATGTTGAGATGCAGTATTTGATCTCCAGGTTGCAAGCCGTTCTGCAATCATCTCCACACCATCGTTGTTGAAGCCCATCCGGTTGATCAGTGCCTTGTCTGCCGGAAGCCTGAAAAGCCTGGGCATATCATTCCCCGCCTGGGGTTTGGGCGTCACGGTACCGATCTCTACGAAGCCGAAACCGAGTGCTGACAATTCGCGGAGGTAACGGGCATTTTTATCGAAACCCGCGGCCAATCCAACCGGATTCCGGAACCGCAGCCCGAAAGCCACGCTTTCGAGCGCGGGGTCTTTGTGTGTGAAAATGTTCGACATGATCCGATGTCCCAACGGCAGGCGGCAGCAGAACCGCAGGGCTTCCATGGAGAAATGATGCACTTTTTCTGCGTCGAAGCGGAACAGGATGGACCGGAGTATCTTATACATACTTGCCCGCGAAGATAAAGATTGATCGCGCATCAGCCTGATTTGTCCTGAAGCTTTATCGTAATGGGCCGCCTTGAAAAAAACATTCTGAAAAGTGGTTGTTGATGCAACTAGTTTTCCCAAAAATGGTTATTTTTATATGCTCCGCGTCGTTTATGCGGGAACGCGACAGAATTAAAACTTTACATATGCAAGAAGCCTATATCGTTGCCGGATATCGTACGGCTGTTGCCAAGTCAAAGAAAGGAGGATTCCGATTCACAAGGCCGGATGATCTGGCCATCGAATTGATTCGTGGGTTGATGGCGAGTGTGCCGCAGTTGGAAGCGACAAGGGTGGATGACGTGATTGTGGGAAACGCGGTACCGGAAGCGGAGCAGGGTTTGCAGGTAGGCCGGATCATAGCCGCCCGTGCCATCGGCATGCATGCCCCGGGCATTACCATAAACCGCTATTGTGCCTCTGGGCTGGAGGCCATTGCGATGGCCACCGCGAAGATCCGTTCCGGCATGGCTGAATGCATTGTCGCAGGAGGTGCAGAGAGTATGAGCATGGTGCCTGCTGCCGGATGGAAGACCGTGCCGGCCTATTCCATTGCGAGCGATGAGCCGGATTACTACCTAAACATGGGTCTCACCGCAGAAGCGGTGGCAAAGGAATATGATGTGAGCCGTGCCGATCAGGATCTTTTCTCATATCAATCACACATGAAGGCGCTCAGTGCCATTGAGAAAGGCAATTTCAAGCCGGGCATTCTTCCCATCACGGTGGAGGAGACTTATCTTGACGAGCGTTCAAAAAAACAGAAACGCAGTTTCGTGGTGGATACCGACGAGGGTGTCCGTAAGGAAACAACTCCGGAGGCATTGGCAAAACTCAAACCAGCCTTTGCCGTGAACGGAACGGTCACAGCGGGCAACTCCTCTCAAACCAGCGATGGTGCTGCCTTTGTGATCGTGATGTCGGAGAGGATGGTGAATGAACTCGGCCTAAAGCCTATCGGACGCTTGGTGAATTCAGCCGTTGCCGGAGTACATCCGCGGGTGATGGGCATTGGTCCGATAGAAGCGGTGCCGAAAGTACTGAGACAAGCCGGCATGTCGAGTTCAGATATCGATCTTTTCGAACTCAATGAAGCCTTTGCTTCACAGTCACTCGCCGTCATCCGCACCTTGGGATTGGATCCTGAGAAAGTGAATGTCAACGGAGGGGCCATCGCTCTGGGGCATCCCCTGGGATGCACTGGCTGCAAGCTCACAGTACAGATTCTGCATGACATGAAAAGATTGGATAAGAAATATGGCATTGTGACGGCCTGTGTCGGAGGCGGACAGGGCATTGCCGGCATCATTGAGCATATTTTCTAAAAAACTTGTTCTATCCCTGTTTGTTGAATAAAAAAATTTATTTACCTTTTCACTTCTATAATCCCTTGGAACAAGCGGTGGTCGGTTGTGTGTTTTGGCATGGGTTCCTGCTTTAAAAGTCCGCACACAACTTATGGATAGAAGATCATTTCTGAATGCCGGTCAACAGAGCGTTGAACAGACAAGTTCTCCTTCTATCATGCGTTCCATGGCCTCCGGTCTGCAGCCTTACAACGGCGCATGGACAAAGTCTGAGGTCATTCATCTGCTGAAACGCACAATGTTCGGCGCCAGTCAGAAGGACATTACTTATTTTCTATCCAAGGGTGCGTCTGCCGCTGTGGATGAGTTGCTCAATCCCGTAGCACCGATGCCGGCGCCGCCCTTGAAGAATTATACGAACACGACCACTCCCGCCACAGATGCTGACTTTTCGGTTGCAGCCGGGCAGACTTGGGTTGACACGTATACGGCCGACGGTACGGTGCAAAGCAATAGGAGAACGTCTTTTCGCTCATGGTGGATGGGTGTCATGCTCAACCAGGATCGAAGCATCCGGGAGAAGATGACGTTGTTTTGGCACAATCATTTTGCAACGGAGGCCAACGATATTGGCACTGCGCGATATGTCTACAAGCACCACAAGCTGTTGCGGGACAACTGCCTTGGCAATGTTAAGACGCTGGTACGGGCGATGTCGATCGACCCCGCCATGCTCACTTATCTTAACGGGCAGCTGAATACGCGGACGGCACCGGATGAGAACTATGCCCGGGAGTTGCAGGAGTTGTTCACCCTCGGCAAGGAGAATGATCCCAACTATACCGAGGATGATGTGAAGACGGCCGCACGGGTGTTGACCGGCTGGAGGAATGATGCCAACAAGAATGCATCTTATTTTGATGCCACCCGACATGATACAACCGACAAGGTGTTTTCATCGTTTTATGGCAATAGGGTGATCAAGGGTAAGACAGGCGCTGCGGCAGGGGATGCTGAGCTTGACGAGCTGCTTGATATGATCTTCTCGAAATCTGTTGAAGTATCGAGGTATATCGTCACGCGGCTATACCGGTGGTTTGTATATTACGAAATTGATGCCTATACCAAGGCGAATGTGATCGACCCGTTGGCTGCAAAGCTGCGTAGCGGCAATTGGGAGGTCAAACCAGTGCTATCCATGCTCTTGAAGAGCGAACATTTTCATGATGCACTCAACCAGGGTTGTCAGATCAAGAGTCCTGTGGACATGATCGTTGGCCTTTGTCGTGAGTTCGACGTGATCTTTCCCGATGCTACCGATCACGCCGTGCAATACGTGCATTGGAACTATGTACGGAACTGGGGTGCACTCATGCAGCAGAACATCGGAGATCCCCCGGATGTATCCGGATGGAAGGCCTACTACCAGCTGCCCGGCTTTTACGGCATTTGGATCAATAGCGATACTTATCCGAAGCGGAATCAGTTCAGTGACACGATGGCGGTCTCGGGGTATACGGCCAGCTCGAAGAAGATCATCATCGACCACATCGCTTATGCAAAGACCTTTACCAATCCGGGAGATCCTAACGTCCTAATTTCCGACATCGCAGACCATATGCTGCAGCTACCCCTTTCTCCAACCATCCGCAACCAACTCAAAAGGGACATCCTGCTGAGTGGGCAGGATCAGGACTATTACTGGACTAATGCATGGAATGCGCATATTGCCAATGTGGCCGATCAAACGGCTCTTCGCATCGTGCAGAAGCGTCTTCAGGATCTGATCAAATACCTCATGAATCTTCCGGAATACCAACTGGCCTGATCTCCAAAAACGCATCATGAAAAGAAGAAATTTCATCAGCCAGATATTGCCTGCGGCCGTGTTGCCGTCCCTCATCAACGGCTATTCCGTCAGGGCCATGAGTCCATCTCCCCTACTCGATGCGATGATGAACCTCGCCGCGGAGACGGATCATGTATTGGTGATGATACAGATGAATGGTGGCAATGACGGCCTGAATATGGTCATTCCGCGCGACAATTATGCGCTCTATCAGAATGCGCGCTCCAACATCGCGATACCTGAGAGCAGGATCCTGAAGCTTGCCGGCAATGACAGGACAGGGCTGCATCCATCCATGACCGGGCTCCAATCCCTGTATAATGAGGGTAAACTCAGCATCATACAGGCTGTAGGATATCCGACTCCGAACTTTTCTCATTTCCGAGCGACGGATATCTGGATGACGGCATCTGACAGCAGACAGATCCTGAACAGCGGATGGGCGGGAAGATATCTTGATGAGTCCTTTCCGAATTATCCCACCGGATACCCGAATGCGACGATGGGTGATCCGCCCGCGATCCAGATAGGATCCATTACATCCCTAACCCTTCAGGGGCCGGGAGCGAGTATGGGGATGAGCATCACCAGTGCGACTTCTTTCTACAACCTTGTCAATGGCATGCAGGATCCTGCCCCGAATACCCCTGCCGGTAAGGAACTCACACATGTCAGAACCGTTGCGCGACAAACCACTCAATTCTCCACAACCATCAAGGCGGCGGCTGAGAAGGTAACCCAACAGGGAACTTATCCGACGGGTAACGCCCTTGCCGACCAGCTGAAGATCGTGGCGAGGCTTGTGAAGGGAGGTTTGAAGACCAGGGTTTATATGGTGACCATTGGCGGGTTCGATACCCATTCGGTGCAGGTCAGTGCCACCGATACGACGACGGGTAATCATGCCAACCTGATGAAGAATGTTTCAGATGCCATCAAGTCGTTTATGGACGACCTCAAGGGGCTCGGTGTACAGGACCGAGTGCTCGGGATGACCTTTTCGGAGTTCGGTCGACGCATCAAATCGAACAGCAGCGTGGGCACCGACCATGGGGCTGCGGCTCCGTTGTTCATTTTCGGTTCGAATGTGCAACCCGGTGTCGTAGGAAAGAATCCCGATATTCCGGGGAATGCCAGTGTGAACGATAATATCCCCCATCAATACGATTACCGGAGCATCTACGCATCCCTGTTGCAGCACTGGTTCTGCGCCGACAATGCGACACTTCAGGCCGTGATGCTGAAAAATTTCCAGCAACTGCCCGTAGTCAAGAACACGGCCTGCAGCAACATCAATCCCAATATTCTGGCTGGTGAGCGATTGATCTCCAACTACCCGAACCCGTTCACAGCGTCCACGAGCGTGACATTCAAAACCAATGGTGGGCATACATTGGTGCAAGTGATGGACACCCTTGGCCGTGTTGTTACGAACCTTACAGACAGAGACTACGCGCCGGGTTCATATACCCTCCATTTCGATAGTGGAAACATGCCCGCGGGCATCTACTATCTGCGGCTGCAGAACGAGACCATGCAGCAGGTGAAGTCGATGTTGAAAGTGAGGTAGTCGCGTATGGAAATATCCATCAATACGCCCGCCTTGTTGTTTCCCGCCATCAGCCTGCTGTTGCTGGCATATACCAACAGGTTTCTGGCCATTGCCAGCCTGGTTCGAAAGCTGCATGATGACTACCTGCGATCGGGGAACCGCGGTTCATTGCTTTCACAGCTCAAAAACCTGCGCCGCAGGCTTAATTTCATCCGTCAGATGCAGGCATTCGGCACTTTCAGTTTTCTCCTGTGTGTGGCATGCATGTATTGCATCTACAATGGATGGGATA
>CAJBPC010000579.1 GCA_903957405.1 uncultured bacterium
CCCATTTTAAATATGAGGGTGGTGGAAGACATGCAGATACTATATGGCCGCGTACGTAGGTGTTTGACACAATTTGCCAGGTGACAGACTCCCAATTGACTGGGTAAAAGTCTTCTGCCTGTAACATGTAGCAAAAGTAATGGGATACTTTTTTCCTTAATTGGTGAAAAGACGACGGATTTCGGGAAAAAAACACCGATTGAAAGTTGTTTTCCCCGGGGTGTATTCCGGGCATCGATCCGCAGGGAAAGATTTATATCTTCTCGTGTGTGAATATCCCCTGTCAAGCAATCATTCCGCTGATATTTGTATCAACCGGTACTCCGCGGGCAGTGGAAACTTAGCTGATCTTCACGGAAAATAGGCAATTCGATTTAATTATATTCATCATTTGTTGTGCATATCTGAGGGATAAGTCTATTTTGAGCAAGGTTTATTTTTATTATGTTTGATGCGTCCAGATCATCATGACATGATACATCACCCCATCGCTGCCGGAAAAATATTTCTCTGTTGCGTCTTCATTGCACAGGGAGCCATGCAGTCATGTCATGACATCTCGCAGGAGATGGAAACCGAATCGATGTCGGGGAAGGTTTCCGCGGTCATCGGTTCCTCAGGATTTCTTCAGGGCCATTTGAATGAAGCTACTGCTTCAGGTGGTGCTTTCGGGGATTCGTTGAAGCTCTATGAGCATGAGCTCGTCAGGCAGACCTATTCTGAATTTTCGGTGCCTTATCTGTGGAGTCGTGGATCGCATTTGACGGCAGCTGCCGATTCGCTCTTCAGCTTTATAGAGGGTGCTGAAAACTATGGCCTTTTCCCCCACGAATACCAGCAACGTTCTTTGAAATCGATCCGGAAGGTCCTTGCAGATTCCGTTGTCCGCTCTGATACTGCCGAACAGGCCGCCCGTGCCGATATACTCATGACAGATGCCTTCATCCGCCTTTCGCGTCACCTCAAGTTTGGCCGACTGCGAAAGGATAGCGTGACGGCCTGGACGGATACGATCTTCGACGCCGGACTCATCGTGCCGATGTTGCATCGTGTAATGACCGGGGAGAACGTCCGTCAGGTACTGGAATCCATGGAGCCATCACATCCGGATTATCTGTCATTGAGGCGAGCAGTTCCTGCGTTGCTTGATTCCTTGGACCGCAGCAAATACACCACGGTGGAATATCCATATAAGGATTCCATGCGATTTCTGAAGCAACTCCAGACGCGGCTTTTTGAAAGCAAATACTTGGCATCCGATAAGACACCTGCTGACTCTCTGACCCTGAGCAAAGCGATCCGGAAGGCGCAGGCTGCCCGAAAACTGACCGTTGACGGCAAGGCCGGGCCCGCACTCGTGAAGTCACTCAATAACACGGGCCATTACAAATTTTGCCGGATCGCCATGAACCTAGACCGGTATAAGCATTTGCCGGCGCAGATGCCGGACCGGTATGTATGGGTGAACATTCCGTCATACAGATTGCAGCTTTTTGATACGGGGATGCTTGTCTTCGAAACCAAAATCATTGTGGGCACTGCAGCGAACAGGACTCCTTTGCTGAACAGTGACATCCAAAATATCGTCACCTATCCGCATTGGACCGTACCATACAGCATCATCTTCCGGGAGATTCTCCCCAACGTCCGTCGTGATCCTGGATACTTGAAAAGAAGGAATTACGTCCTGATCGATCGGAAAGGAAAAATTGTCGATCCATACGCCCTAGACTGGAGCAAGCTTGGGAAGACTTATTTTCCGTATTACATCCGTCAGAGAGAAGGGGATAACAACTCACTCGGGATACTGAAATTCAATTTCGCAAATAAATATTCAGTGTATCTGCATGACACGAACGCTCGTGGACTCTTCCAGCGGGAGGCGAGATCGCTCAGCCATGGTTGTGTGCGTGTCCAGGGATGGAAGGAGCTCGCCTCCAGGCTGGTGGCGGTGGATAGTTTGAACGGACACCCGGACTCATTGTCTGTCTATCTTGAAAGAAAGGAGCAGAGAACCTTGACCCTTAAAAATACAACACCGATCTTTCTTCGGTATTTCACCGCATATGCGGCAGGCGGAAAGATTCGTTTTCTGGAAGATATTTACGATGAAGACAAAATGATCATGGAGAAATACTTCTCCCGCAGATCCTGAACGATTGTACATGCTTTGGAATACATCAGCGCATGAATGATTTCCGGATCTTCATCGTTGATACAACACTTGCCCAATGATCAGATGTTCCATCATTTCCTTGACGCTGCTGGCCATGAATATGCAACCAGCCCTTGCGCAAAGGAAACCCGGCAGTTCGGGTTCCTTGACGATCGATAGCGTCCAGTACGGGATCGCCAGTTACTACTCCGATGCGTTTGTGGGCCGAAAAACCGCCAGTGGAGAGGTCTTCAGTCAGGAAAAGATGACAACGGCGCACAACAGCCTTCCTCTGGGGACATGGATTCGGGTGACAAATTTGCGAAATGGACGGGAGGTCGAAGTGAAGGTGAACGACAGACTCCACCATCGCAACAAACGGCTGCTAGACCTTAGCCGGTCTGCCGCCGGAAAGTTGGGATACCTGAAAAGTGGTATCACCCGGGTGAAATTGGATGTCATTAGAAAGAAATCTCCGGCAGAAAGCGTTAAAACCCAATAAAAATCGTTACTTAACAAATATTTCCAAGTTTAAAGGAGTCACATTATTTTTGCCACATTACAAACTGACTGTTTATGAAAAAAATTATTGTCCTTATATTGTCCATGGGTGTGCTTTTTAGCGCCGGTGCCCAGGAGAAAAAAAGCTATAAGAAGGGTCATGCCGTTGGCATTCATTTCACCCTGCATGATTTCAACACGGCGGCCGACCTGAAGAATATGAGTCTGAGCTCTATTTTTGAGAAAGGCGAATGGTATCGTCCGCGCAATATGAACCCCGGATTTGCACTTTCTTATTCCAAGGGCATTCTGGAAAACATGGATGTCATGGTCAGGTTGGGGATGACAAGCCTGGAGTATCCTCGCCCGAACACTCAGCCGAACGCTTTTAAAACATCCAGGACCATGCTGGAGTCGGATGTCAATTTGAATATCAAATTGCTTTCCGATAAATATATTGTTTCTCCATATGTATCACTGGGTGCAGGTGCATCCGTGTGGAACACATACTATGCCGCCTATTTCCCCGTAGGCCTTGGACTGCAGGTGAATCTTTTTGACGAGGTATATGGCCTGTTGCAGAGCCAGTATCGTTTCCCGATCACGGCAAATGCCAACAATCATCTCTTTTATTCTTTCGGAATGGGAACCACCGTTGGAAAGAAAAAAGTAGTAGCTCCGGCCCCGCTTCCCCCGCTTCCTCCGTTGCCGGTCGTGGTGGAAAAGCCTAAAGACACCGATGGCGACGGAATCGCCGATAAGGATGATGCTTGCCCTACGGTCGCAGGCATAGCCAAATTCAAGGGCTGTCCTGACAGTGATAATGACGGCGTTCCTGATGCGCAAGACAAATGTCCTACAGTGGCCGGCATCGCGCGTTTCAATGGTTGCCCTGACAGGGACGAGGATGGTATCCAGGATGCTGAAGACAAATGCCCGACGGTTGCAGGCTTCGCCCGCTATCAGGGATGTCCGATTCCAGATACGGATGGTGATGGTGTCAATGACGAAGACGACAAATGCCCGACGATCGCAGGTGTGGCAGACAATGCCGGTTGTCCCAGGATAAATTTCAATCCGGGCAGCATACAATTCCTGACCGGCAGTGCTACACTGACAACCGGTGCAAAAGCGGAATTGGACAAGCTTACCAAGATCCTCAATGAAGATTATCAAGACATCCGCATCACGATCGAAGGACATACCGACAATGTCGGCAACGCCGCTTCGAATCAATCCCTATCTGAGAAACGTGCTGCAGCGGTCAAGGCCTATCTGGTGGGCAAGAAAGTGAATGCCGACCGCCTCGCCACAGCCGGATACGGTCAGGATAAACCCCTTGCTGATAACGCCACCGCTCAAGGCCGTTTACAGAACAGGAGGGTGGAATTCAAGATCTCTCAATAAGAACGTTGTCAATATTCAGAGACCGGACCCACGTAGGTCCGGTTTTTTTTTGCCTTGAAATCTTTATGTTCGGCTAATTGGAACCGTTCAGATTCGGTGCTTGTTGTTGGAGGCGATGTTGTCGGTCGTCCATTCGATTTGGCGCACAAATTCGGATTGCCTTTCGGTGCAGTTTTTTTTCATGCAGATGCTGCAGGAGAATTCAAGGCATCCGTCGGAGTGCACGAAGGTTTCCACCGACTCGCCGAAGGCGGATCTGACCTCTTGGGAGAGTGCTTCCACTTCTTTGTGCGCCTCGTGCACGTTGAGGTACCATGGAACGGTTAGGTGGCAGTCCATATGAAGGATGCTGCCATACTTTATGAATCGAACATTATGCAGATCTATCCAGTTGTCTCTTCTTTTCGCCTGGAGGTATGCGACCAGTTTTTCTAATAGTTCAGTGTCCGCCTCATCCATGATGCCTGCCAGGGATTTGCGGATGATGGAGTACCCGGTGAAGATGATCAGCAATGCGAACAGGATCGCCACGGCACTGTCAAGCCATGTCCAGTTGAATGCGAACAGCAGCATGAGTCCGATGACGATGCCAAGGGTCGACCAGGTGTCGCTGATCAGGTGCTTGCCCGATGCGACAAGGGCGAGGGAGTTGTTTCTTTCTCCGATACGGATGCAATATCTGCCCGTCAGGTAGTTCACCAATGCGGTCACGGAAATCAGGATGATGCCCAGGTCCAGCTGCCTTATGACATGCGGATGAATGAGGTTGTCGATCGCTTCGTAAATGATGATCAGTCCTGCGACACTGATGAGGCTTCCTTCCACCGCGGCGGATACGAATTCCGCCTTTCCGTGACCGTAGGGATGGTCGCTATCCCTTGGCTTGGCGGCCACGAAGAGGCTATATAGGCTGATGAAACCTGCGATCACATTGACCGTGCTTTCCATCGCATCCGTGAGTATGGCCACCGAGGCCGTCAATTTCCACGCAACGATTTTTACGATGAACAGCAGCACGGCCACGATCGTGACTTTTTGCTGCACCCTGAAATTAGTCCTGGCAGCTTCCAATGCGTGAGATTTTAGCGCTAAAGATAACCGCTTGCCGGCGGTATGAACGATAAAATATACGAACAGTTGTTAGTTTGGGTTGATTTGAATTATTTTTGTGACCACACATCAAACCGAATTGAATATGCATTTCCAGTTGAATGAAGAGCATTTGATGATACAGAAAGCCGCTCGGGATTTTGCACAGCAGGAGTGTCTACCCGGAGTGATCGATCGGGACGATCGTCAGCTATTTGCACGGGAGCAGGTGATGAAGCTGGCGGAGTTGGGTTTCATGGGGATGATGGTCGATCCTGCCTATGGGGGAGCTGGGATGGATACTGCGAGCTACGTGCTGGCG
>CAJBPC010000580.1 GCA_903957405.1 uncultured bacterium
AGGCATTGACATCATCGTGAACAATGCAGCGATAAACCCCGTATTCGGTCCGATCATGCAAACCGATGCCGAGGTATTCGACAAGATCTTGGATGTGAACCTGAAAGGCCCCATGGAACTCTCTAAACTCGCTTATCCCATCATGAAGGAGAGAGGCGGCGGTTCCATCATCAATATCAGCAGCATCGAAGCACTCACTCCTGCTGCCGGACTCGGGCTCTACAGCATCAGCAAAGCCTCCCTGATCGCCGCTACAAAAGTCACCGCAAGAGAATGGGGCGCCGACAGCATCCGGGTGAACGCCATCTGCCCGGGACTCGTGCAGACTAAATTCAGTGAAACACTCACCGGCAATGAAAAAATCCTGCGGATGGTCCTTGCAAAGCAGGCACTTCCTCAGATAGGAATTCCGGAGGATATTGCAGGACTGGCTCTTTTCCTCGCTTCAGAGGCATCTTCCTTCTGCACAGGCGGGGTTTACACAGCCGATGGAGGCTATACAATCTGACAAACATGGTGGATATTTTCGCAACTGACAAACTCAGGAAGGCTTACCCGGAATATCAGCAGTTCATCGCTTTGCACCTGTATCCGTTGGAGCGGCAGCTGCTTTCGATTCCTTTCAGCGAGGCATCCGCCATACTCGAGGAGAAACGAACCCTCGCCCGCGCCATGGGGCTATGGGCGCCATACCTGCCGGCGGAAGAAGGTCACATCGGTCTGACGATGCTGGAATTCGCACAGATCAGCGAACTCCTTGCCACCACGCCTTACGGGCATTATGTCTTCAACTGCCAGGCTCCGGATATCGGAAACATAGAATTACTCCACCGGCATGCCTCCGATGAGCAAAAACAACGCTACCTGAAGCCCCTGACAGAGGGTGCCATCAGAAGCTGCTTCTCCATGACGGAACCCGGCCATGCAGGGTCGAATCCCTTGCTTATGAGTACCACTGCAGCACGGGATGGCGATGAATGGGTGATCAACGGACGCAAATGGTTCACCACGGCTGCGGATGGCGCTTCTTTTGCCGTTGTCATGGCCATCACAGATACCGGTACTCCAAAATATGAAAGGGCAAGCATGATCATCGTGCCGACCAATACCCCCGGCTTCAATCTGGTCAGAAACATACCCGTCCTGGGAGACACTGGCGATGGATATCACAGCCACTCGGAAATTGAATATAAAGATTGCCGTGTGCCCGCAGCGAACCTGCTGGGCGCAGTTGGCAGCGGCTTCCGTCTCGCTCAAGAAAGGCTTGGTCCCGGAAGGATCCATCACTGCATGCGCTGGATAGGGATCTGCGAAAGGGCACTGGACCTTATGTGCCGCCGAGCAGTAGAAAGGGATATGGGTGATGGTCAGCTGTTGGCGGATAAGCAGACCATACAGCATTGGATCGCTGAGAGCAGGGCTGAGATCAATGCATCCCGCTACCTGGTGTTGCACACCGCAGAGATGCTCGATAGGCTCGGCGCAAAAGCGGTACGCAATGAGATTTCCGCCATTAAATTCTTCGTCGCAGACGTGCTGGGGAAGGTCCTTGACCGCTCCGTGCAGGCGCATGGTGCATTGGGGTTGACGGATGCCACTCCCCTATCCTATTGGTATCGTCACGAAAGGGGGGCACGCATTTACGACGGGCCCGATGAAGTGCATAAATCGGCACTGGCACGGTCTGTGTTGAAACCATATCTGAATCTACAGGATCAATCCGTCAAATGACCAGCAGCGAATCCGCTTTCAACGATCAACCCGTAAAGCCAAGGCCGGGAGACCTTCCTGACAAAGGTCGATTGGCGGAATACCTTGAAGGTAACCTGGAGGGGTTCGGTGGATCGTTCGAGATCCGGCAGTATCCCGGTGGTTATTCCAACCTCACATTTCTCCTCCAATGGGAAACCGGGAACGCCGTCCTCCGGAAGCCGCCCAATGGCGCTGACATAAAAAGCGCCCA
>CAJBPC010000581.1 GCA_903957405.1 uncultured bacterium
ACGCTGTGCATAACCATCTGCAAATGCATTCATACAGCATAAAAAAAGAAAAAGGACTGACAGTTTCATTGCGATCCAGGTTTGGGCCGTAAACGATCCTGCATGAGGAAATTTACTGCGACAAGGTAGTAAATGCATAATTTTGCCATGTTTGGGTTTAAGAATAAGATCGGTCAGATCTGCTTTCATTTTTGCCTGAATAAATCCGCGGATCCGACCTGCCAGTCGGGTCCGTTTCATGGTATCAAGTGTCGTTATGGATTCATTTTTCTCACATCGTCCTCCTTTTTTAATTTATTTTTTCACAGGGATCGCATGTATGGCTTCGCCCTTTCGCTCAAAGCGCACTTTCCCTGTCATTTCAAGTGCCTGCAGCACGACGGACAGTTTCGTATTAACCGGAAATTTCGCATAGAACAATTCATCAATGCTTTCGTCATAGGTCACGGCGGCATCGAACGACCGGGAAAGGGAACGACAGACCATTCCGATATCCGCGGCAATGAACTCCAGCAGCCCTTCCTTCCAGGCAACAGCGGAGGTAACATCCACCCCATCTGCGATCCTTATGGGACCTCCCTTTGGGGATATGGCGGATTGCTGGCCGGGCTTCAGCACTGCGGCATCTGCATTACTCTTGAAACGGACAGACCCTTCCAGCAAAGTGGTATGGATCTCCTGCTCTTCTTCATAGGCCATCACGTCAAAATGCGTACCCAGCACCTCCACTTCCGCACTCCCGACTTTCACCCTGAATGGGCGGCGACGGTCATGCGCCACTTCGAAATATGCCTGGCCACGGATCTCCACACGGCGCTCATCAGCACCAAAAGAAACAGGAAAGCGAATGGATGACGCAGCATTCAACCACACTTTGCTGCCGTCGGCCAACAGCACAATATAGCGGCTTCCCCTCGGCGTGGCGACGGTATTGCATGCATCGGAAAGAGCCTTCCCTGAACTTTGGCCGAACCTGACGGACCCATCCGTTTTGATGACCGGGATCCCCCCGGGGTTATCAACCTCCCCATCCTTCAACTCATCCAGAATGATCGTGCTTCCGTCAGCCAGCATGAGGGTGACCTTTTCTGTCATGAGTTTTTCAGGCACCGGCCGCACGACATTCATCCTGGAAGCCGCCGGGCTGTCGACACCGTCACTCTTCACAAAAAACACATATACGAGTGAAAAAATCCCCACCAAAAAGGCAGCGGCGACGGCTCCGCTGAAGATGCGCACGGATAGACTCCGATACCGGCTTCGAGGCGTTGGCTCCTGCTGCCGAAGGATGCTTTCCCATATCCGTTCCCCTGTTTCATTTTCCGCTGAGTAACGGAGATCGGGATCCTCGAAAGATTTCAATATCAGCGATTTGAAGAGCTCATCGTGTTCTTTTCCACGGATCAGTTCGCTGAATAATGCCGACTCATCAGCGGTCAACGCACCCCTGACAAAGCCTTGCAACAATTTCTCCAGCTGGTCTTTTTCCATTTGATGATGACCCCGCAAATCAATAGGGCACATGATAAAGACACGTCAAAGGAGACAAGAGACTACTTGACAGGAAAAAAAATTTATCCGGGAAATTGTCGCTAACGGGAAGAATTCATTCCCGGGTGATGCGAAGAATATGGCTGCGGATCGACTGGACGGCCT
>CAJBPC010000582.1 GCA_903957405.1 uncultured bacterium
GCGATGCGTACTTCTATCAGGGAGATGTCAACAAATGGAAGAAGTTCACCTATGCCGTTCTTGCCCGTTCGTTCCATCACCTCAGCAACAAGTCGACCTACAGTGCGGACTCCGTCATAAAATACGCGAACCTGTCCATTCTGACCAATGCAGATAACGCCGTGTGTAAGTTTGCCAATACCGGCATCACCGGCACGTCGAACTTTTATGGACCATATAGAAACAATATGGGATCATTGCGTCAGACGTCATACATGGCCAACCTGATGAATGGGCTCAACCCCACGTTCCTGGGGGCTCCAGATCCACGTGGCATGTATCTTCTTCGGGAGAATACGAACAACACGATACGTGGCATCAACCCAAATAAAGGCACTAGTGGTTTGGCGGTGAACGATCAACCCAGAAATTTTTGGGGAGGGCTCTTTAGCACGGCAACTCCGCCTGTAAACGACCTCGGCGCAAGGTATATCTTCAAGAATGGCGCTCCGTGGCCCATCATCACGGCCAGTGAGATCAAATTCATCCTTGCGGAAGCCTACTACCGAAAGGGTTCAAAAGCAGAAGCCCTGGCTGCTTACAGAGACGGCATCAGCCTCAACATCGACCATTTGACCGCCACTTATCAGGAAGGTGTACCAACGGCTTTTTTGATCACGCCCGCTGCCCGGACCGCTTTTCTGGCCAATCCGGCTGTAGTGCCTTCGGCAGCCATTCTAAAGCTATCTCATATCATGTTGCAGAAATTCATCGCACTTTATGGATGGGGCATGCAAGAGACCTGGACGGACATGAGGAGATTTCATTTCACCGACGTGGAGCCCGGCACAACCAATCAGGTGTACACGGATTTCGTGGCGCCATCCGGTATCGATCTGTTCATCAACAATAAAGGAAAGCTGGCATATCGGGCGAGGCCGAGATACAATTCAGAATATCTGTACAATGTGACAGAGTTGGAGCGAATCGGGGCGCTTGAATTGGACTACCACACCAAAGAGCAGTGGTTTTCACAAAAATAACATCACCTTAAAGCAAGACACATGAAACTCAGCAGAAACATACATGCCTTCATCGCAGTCGGTCTGCTTTCGGCGGTGCTTTTCGCCTGTGAAAAGGAAATGAAACTGTCCCTTCCGGTGGAGACAGACCTCAGTGGCAAAGCCCTCATAAAAGTCTATAGCGCTACGTTGAATGCTGCCCGGAATTATGTCTACGTCGATAAAATCCCTGTGACCGGCGCCGCGCTCGTTTACGGCGGACTTTTTCCCTCCGTCTCCTACTACTCTGCGATCAATGCAGGCAGCAGGACAGTGGATATCAAGGATACCCTCGTCACCACTACACAGAATGCATTGACGTTCACATCAACTTTCGTTGCAGGAAGCCATTACACGATCTTCACGTACGACACGGTCACCAACACGAAGCATCTTGTCGTAAAGGATAACATACAGGTACCGACGGATACGACGGCGCGACTCAGATTTGCAAATTTGATCTACTCAAAAGTAGCAGCTCCGAATGTGGATATTTACTCCGCCAAGCGAAAGGAGAATATTTTCACCAATGTCGCGACTGCAGCGGTGACAGATTTTATCCCTTTTGCCACGGACATATCTGATACGCTGTTCGTAAGAGCAACCGGCACAGTGATAAATTTGACACAGTTGAACTCGGTCCTTCCCAGGGAGAAAAGAAGTTATACCGTGGTATTCAGAGGTGTCTATCAACTGACGACCGGAACGAATACAAGGGCGTTGGTGAATTTCACCAATTACTGACCATTAGAAAGCTTTAAAGCAGAAAGCCGGTTTCAGTGTTTGAAACCGGCTTTCCGCTTTAATTATGACTAAATGACCAGGGGTCAATGTATTCCTTTTGCGCCCAGATAACGTTCTGCGTCCAATGCTGCCATGCATCCACTCCCTGCGGCGGTAACCGCCTGCCGGTATATCTTGTCTTGCACATCACCAGAGGCGAATACCCCTTCGATGTTGGTTTTAGAGGTGCCCGGGATGGTTTTGATGTATCCGGCCTCGTCCATCTCCAGCCAGCCTTTGAAGATATCTGAATTCGGTTGGTGGCCAATGGCTACGAAAAAACCACTGACAGGGATCTCCGTGGTTTCAAGAGTCTTATTATTTTTGATGCGGACCGCTTCGACTTTTTTGTCACCGATCACTTCATCCGTATCGCTGTTCCAGTGCATGATGATATTGGGCGTTTTCAGGACGCGGTCCTGCATGACCTTCGACGCCCGCATTTGTTCGCGGCGAACGATCATATGTACCGTTGAACAAAGTTTGCTGAGGTAGAGTGCTTCTTCAGCTGCGGTATCTCCGGCTCCGACAATGGCCACATCCTTGCCTCGGAAGAAGAATCCATCGCATA
>CAJBPC010000583.1 GCA_903957405.1 uncultured bacterium
ACTGCAACGATTGCGTAAACGGATTTGGCAACTATCCTGTTAATTCGGAAATTGATGCATCAAGTTTCATAAAACTTTCAAATTACCATGAATAAGAATTCGCGCCGTTCATTTTTGAAAGATGCGGCACTGTTGTCAGCGGCATCTGCATTTCCTTCTATCTGGGTAAAAGGCTCGCCTTCAGGCGCTTCAAATCCCCGTTTTTTTGGTCCTGGGGACAAGGTAAATTTGGCTTGTGTAGGTATCGGCAATCAGGGTGCCTGGGATATCCTTCAGATGCATAAGACAGGGTTGGCGAACATCGTGGCACTCTGTGATACGGATATGGGTGCACCGCATACTCTTGCCATCCTGAAAGAATTTCCAGATGTTCCCCGTTTTCAGGATTTTCGAAAGATGTTCGACAAAATGTCAAATCAGATTGATGCTGTGTTGATCGGAACGCCTGACCATTCGCATTTTCCCATCACGATGATGTCATTAGGGTTGAACAAGCATGTATATGTAGAGAAACCCATGGCGCGTACCTTCAATGAGGTGGAACTTATGATGAAGGCTGCCCGAAAACACAGTAAAGTTGTTACGCAGATGGGTAACCAGGGCCATTCTGAAGCGAACTATTTCCAGTTCAAAGCATGGACAGAAGCTGGAATCATCAAAGATGTCAAGTCTATCACGGCCCATATGAATGGTGGTCGCCGCTGGCATGGATGGAAGACCGATCTGACTACTTTTCCGCCAAAACAAGAAATTCCTGCCACCCTTGATTGGGATATTTGGCATGGTGTTGTAAAGGAACATGAATACAACAAGGATTTCATAAACGGGCAATGGAGATGCTGGTTCGATTTCGGAATGGGTGCTTTGGGTGATTGGGGTGCGCACTTGATTGATACTGCACATGAATTCCTTGATCTCGGGCTTCCGAATGAGGTCAGTATGCTAAGGGCTGACGGGCATAACAAGTTCTTCTATCCTCAGGCTTCGACGATATTGTTTCGTTTTCCTGAACGAGGCAAGATGCCTGCCTGCGATATCACATGGTACGACGGCGTCAACAATCTACCGCCGTTGCCGGCGGGTTATGTCATGCAGTCGGCTGATGGTACCATTCCACCGCCCGGAGGTGTTGTTGCTAAGAAAGAGACGTTACGGCCTGGTAAGATCATTTATGGAAGTGACCTTACGTTTGCAGGTGGCTCACATGGCAAGACGCTTTCGATTGTTCCCGCAGACAAGGAAAAAGATATTGCCTCGAGGCTCCCTGTGGTGCCGGTTTCACCATCAAATCACCATGCGAACTTCCTGAAAGCATGCATGGGTCAGGAGAAGACCCGTTCATCTTTCGAAGTGGCCGGTCCTTTGAGTCAGGTATTCTGCCTCGGTGTATTGTCGCAGATGCTGAATACCACCATCAAGTTCGACCGAAAGAAGAAGCAGATCACCAATAATGACCTAGCCAATCAGCTGTTGAAGGGTGCGGAACCGCGAAAAGGATGGGAGCAGTATTATAAGATCTGATGCGCGGATGAGTTTCTCTTTTTAGCGTTGGATAAAAGTTTCTGTGACAGGCTGTTTGACATCCGTAATGGGATGACGGGCAGCCTGTCTGTTTTCACAGCCATTCACCTGAGTTATCGCAGTTGTTCTACTTTTTTTGACAGGTAGAAAATTGCAATACCACCCAACGACATGAGTAAGAATGAGTATTTAAGTCCTATGCCTTGTGCAATATACCCTATCACAGGAGGCCCGAGAAGAAATCCAAAATATCCGATACCTGCCACACTGGCTATGGCGATGCTGCTGGCGATTTTAGGGTCTTTTCCTGCTGTGCTGTACATGAGCGGGACGATGCTGCTCACGCCAATCCCGGTTAACATGCATCCAATGACAGCGGGAATCGGATGCGGAAAAATTACTGTGATGAAAATTCCGGAAAAGATCATCCACCCGCTTACCATCACCCAATTTCTTCTTCCGAACCAAGTTGCCATTCTGTCGCCAAAAAATCTACCTGTTGTCATGGTGATCATAAAAGCGGCGTATCCTGCTGTAACGAAGTATTCATCTATCCGTACGACATCCCTGAAATATATGCCTGTCCAATCGAACATGCATCCCTCTACGCTCATGCAGCAGAATGTGATAATTCCAAGCAGCAATAGCTGACCTTGTGGTAGCTTGAGTTGGTATTTTGGTATGATGCTGCTGACTGCCTTTTTAGGTATCAGGAATTGCTGGAAAATGACTGCATGGATCCAAACAAATATTGTGATGCTCAGAAAATGGTAAGGTAGTGTCACGCTGCTGCGAATCATGAGCAGACCAATTAGTGCACCGGAAAATCCACCAAGGCTCCATAGTCCATGGAAGGTGGTAAATACCGGACGTCCATTGATTGATTCTGCATTTACTCCTTGTGTGTTGACAGATATATTGCAAAGGTTGCCGCTGAGACCGAAAAGGTAAAGGCACACAGCCAGCTGCCATGGTGCTGATACGTTTCCGATGAGGAAAAGGATGAGGGCATAAACAAGGAGTGCGATGCGTAGCACATTTCGGCTACCGAAACGGGTAACGATCCTGCCACTAAAAGGCATCATGGTCATCTGTCCCATAGGTAACATAAAGAGAATTGTTCCAAGCCCGGCTTCGCTTAACAAGAGTTTTTCTTTTAGATCAGGGATCCTGCTTGCCCAACTTCCGAAGGATACCCCCTGTATGAAAAAGAAAACGCCTACTGCGGTAAGGGTTTTTTTGATTGGATGGTGAAGTGCATGAATATCAATGGATGGATGCTGCAATGCTGATTTTTGCAGCAAAATTAGGTGGTGACGACAAATAAAATTGTTTGGATATTCGTTGGAATCTGAAATTGTCAGTACCGGAAAAGAAAAGATGCTTTCCTAATGCCGATGTCCAATCTTTCGGCTTCGCGGTATTCTCCATCAGTATGGTATTCGATGGTGCTTTCGCTTTCGATTACGAGCCTGCGAGCCTGGAAATCGATGACACAAGAGAGGTTCAAATGTTTTCCTTTCTCTATGACCGGCAGATAATTGAGGCGTTTGAGCGGACTCATGGCATCTGCCGTCACAATA
>CAJBPC010000584.1 GCA_903957405.1 uncultured bacterium
ACCGGATGGGTGGTTCCGGCTAACGAACCGTTATCGCTGAAGGAGCGGATCCTGGAGGTGATATCCCTACCGGAAGCGCAACGGGAAAAAATCCGGATGGATGCATCGGAACGTATTGTCAAAGAATTTTCCCTCGCGGTCCAGGAGGGGAAATTCATCCGTTTCTACGGGGTGTGACATGAAGCGATGCTTGCCGGCTTCACTTCCGATCCGCGTACTTACCAAACACAAAAAAGAGCATGAGCAATATAAAAAAACTCGCAGGTCAGACGATCTGGTACGGCATGAGCAGCATCTTCGGGCGATTCCTGAACTATCTGCTGACGCCGGTGCTGACGCTCATTTACGGCTCATCTCAATACGGCGACATTTCTATCCTTTTTGCCCTGGCGGCCTTTCTCAACATCATCTTCACCTACGGCATGGAGACGGCCTATTTCAGGTTCAATAAGGACAATCCGGAACAGACGGTCTTCAACACCGGTCAAACGCTGCTGCTCTCTACAACCCTCTTGTTCACCGCACTCCTATGGCTTCCGCTTCCCGAAATATCCAGGTGGATGAAAATGGAGGATCATCCGGAATATCTGAGCTGGGTGCTCTGGATCGTCGCATTGGATACGATCGCGGTGCTGCCCTTTTCGAGGCTTCGTTACGAAGGAAGACCCATCCGGTTTGCAACAATAAAGATCCTCAGCATCTTTTTGAATATCGGGCTGGTACTATTTTTCCTGGTGCTCTGCAAAGGGGAGTACGACAAGGGCTCCGGGAATATATGGTCGGTCCTATATGATCCGCAGATCGACATCGGATATGTCTTTCTCGCCAACCTCGCGGCCAGTGCCTTCACCGTGTTGATGCTGTCGAGGGAGTTTTTCGGATTTAGGCCGAGGATAGACTGGCCATTGCTTCGGAACATCGCCATCTATTCCGCGCCGCTCCTGATAGTGGGTTTCGGTGGTATGATCAATGAGACGATCGATCGGTTCATGATCGTGAACCATTTTACAGGCACCGTGGAACAAGCCAAGTCGGCCAATGGCATCTATAGCGCAAACTACAAGCTGGCGGTGCTGATCGTGTTGTTCATTCAGGCATTCAGGATGGGGGCGGAGCCTTTTTTCTTCCGGCAGGCATCCGATCCGAATGCCCCGAAAACCTATGCCCGCATCATGAAATTCTTTGTGATCACATGCTGCGTCTGCTTCCTTGCAGTGACCCTTTTTCTGGATATCTGGAAACATTTCATGGGCATCCGAAACCATCCCGAATACCTGCAGGGCCTCATGATCGTACCGGTCCTGATGCTCGCAAAGATCTTTCTCGGGGTTTATTACAACCTATCCATCTGGTATAAACTGACCAATAAAACACTGACAGGCGCGTATATCACCATTGCCGGGGCACTGATCACAATCCTGGTGAACTATATTTTCATCCCCGTCGCAGGATTCATCGCCTGTGCATGGGCCACATTCTTTTGCTATGGGTTCATGATGGTTGCGAGCTACCGGTTGGGACAAAAACACTTTCGCATTCCCTATGCATGGAAAA
Organism: uncultured bacterium; assembly: GCA_903957405.1. GTDB lineage: Bacteria > Bacteroidota > Bacteroidia > Chitinophagales > Chitinophagaceae > Pollutibacter. The sequence goes on from CAJBPC010000584.1 coordinate 1,555, forward strand.
AACTGACCGCGTACGTAGTGATATCCGTATTGCTGTTCCTTGTCCATCAACTTTTCAGATCCTACGCTCCAAACCTTTGGTGGACGCATGCATTCGCAGTGTTCGAACTGCTCGCATTCATGGTTTTCGTTGGGAAGATCGAGAAAAGGGAACTGGCAGGCATCCCGCTGCTCTCAAAACTCATCCGTTGAATGCGGAAAATCCTCACCCCAACCTGAACATTTGTTTCAGCCTGGCATGCACACGAAACGGTTGTGCGTTTTCTCCCATCCAATGGTCGTAGCCGGTCCGTGGCCAGAATGCACGACCGTCGCATCCGGAAGGGTGTAGAGTTCACGAATGATCGTATCTGAAAGGGTTGTAAAATTCCCACCGGGCAGATCAGTACGTCCCACGCCCTCACGGAAAAGCACATCCCCCGAGATCACAAAACCTTGCGCGCGCGAAAGAAAACTCACGCTTCCCGGTGAATGACCCGGGGTGAAGATAACCTCCAGCTCCTCCACCCCAAGCATGATATTCCGCCCGGGTTGCAGGTGGTGTATCGGTCCCTCGTAGTTTTCAAAAGGCATGTCCCACATCAGTCCGCTGACGGGAGCAAGATCCAGCATCTGTTTTTCCAATGGATGGATATGCAGCTCGAGTCCGTATGTCTCCGCCACATACCGATTGCCGAACACATGGTCGAGATGGCAGTGGGTATTCAGCAGCAGTACCGGGTTCAGTTTGAGATCTGTGATGGTCCGAGACAGCAATTCCCGCTCTTCCGGAGAATAGCAACCGGGGTCGATGACGGCGCAGTTGCCCTCATCATCGTGCAAAAGATAAGTATTCTCCTGGATCGGACTAAATAACAAAACGTTAAGGTGTAGCATATGACTTCGTGTATGGCTTTTAATCCCTAATTTTAATGTCCATATATCTGTTTTGCCATTCGCCGGCAATCTATCAAAGAATTCTGAACTATCGAATTATGCGCAGGATAATCGGCGCCTTGGCGCTCACCCTTTTGTTCCTTCAGTATGCCTCTGCACAGGTCAGCACTGTACAGTTCGGAAAGAATCGTGTTCAATATAAAAAGTTCAGCTGGCGCTACTACCAGACGCGGAACTTCAACGCCTACTTCAGCCAGGGCGGCCTCAACCTTGGCAAGATCGTCGCACAGGTGGCCGAAGAAGAATTACCTCAGCTGGAAGAGTTCGTGGAATACGGATTGCAACGCAGGGCGAATATAGTCATCTACAACAGTTTCACCGATATGCAGCAGTCCAATATCGGTGCCGACCTCGACTGGCAGAACACGGGCGGCGTGACAAGGCTGGTGAATAACAAACTGGTCGTGTACTATGATGGCAATCATAACAACCTGAGGCGACAGATCCGCCAAGGCATGGCAAAAGTGCTGGTGGACAACCTTCTCTTCGGTGACGATCTGGGAGAATTCGCCGGCAACCAGGCACTATTGGACTTACCCCAATGGCTGACAGACGGATATGTTTCTTTTGCAGCAGAGAATTGGAGTCCCGCCCTCGACGACAAACTGAAATCGTCCCTTCTCTCCGGCAACTACAGAACCTTCTACCAGTTCGCATTCAAAGAGCCCGAGCTTGCCGGACATGCTTTCTGGAATTTCATCGCCAACAAATACCGAAAGGACAATGTAACATACTTCCTCTATCTGGCCAGGATATACAAGAGTCTGAACTCGGCGAGCCTGAAAGTGACAAAGATGAAATTCAAGGATCTGCTGAAGCAATTCATGGAGATGGAGGGCGAGAAATACAGCAATGACCTTCGGGGAAGAAGAAACCAGCCAAGGGGCAACGTGGTGGCAGTGGAAGAGCTGAAGAACGGTCGCGATTTCTATCGGTTCCAGGCCAATCCCATCCCCAGGAACAACACCTATGCAATGGTGAAATTCTCAAAAGGAATCTACCGCGTGATCCTCGAAGACCTTTCCGATAAAAGAAAAATTCTGCTCAAAGCCGGCGTGCTCAACAACCAAAATCAGATCAACCCTCATTACCCGCTGATGGCTTGGGACCCCAAAGGATCAAGGCTGCTGGTGGTGTACTCCGAACAGGGCAAGATAAAGATGTTCATCTATGACGCAGTCGCACGCGTCAAAACCTACAAACAGGAGCTGCCGGAGGATTTCCAGATCATACAGGACGCCCGTTTCATGCTCGACAACAACACCCTGCTGCTGAGTGCCGTGAAGACGGGACAGTCGGATATCTTCGTCTATAAGATCAAGGAGCAGACTGTCCAACAGATCACCAACGATCCCTATGACGATCTGGATGCATCCTTCGTCGCATTCCCTAACAAGAGCGGCATCATCTTCTCTTCCAACAGGCCGTCAGGAGATGCACCCAAGGGTGACACCGTCCTCCCCGCACGGAATAACTTCAATATATTCCTGGTCGACAACTGGAATAAAAGCGAATTCAAACAGGTCACGCAGATGTCGAAGATGAAATATGGCCAGGCGCGTTTCCCCATGCAGTACAACGGCAACCATTTCACCTTTGTGAGCGATGATAACGGCATCAACAACAGATATGCAGGCTTCTTCACCACCGAACGCGCAGGCCTTGATACGATCATAAAAGTGGGGGACGAATACCTCAGAAATCCGCCAAAGGCTGAACTGGACTCGACCCTGAAAGCATGGGAAAAGACAGAACCGGATTCCGTCGGATTCTTCTCCATCACCAATGACAGTACCTATGTGTTTTCCATCACCAATTACCAGAGCGGTCTTCTCGAAAGCCGAGGCGCAGGTGACAATAATCTCGTCAGCGAAGTACGCCAGGAAGGTGACCTCAAGTTCCTATACAAGCTACGAATCAACGAGGATGTGCTGAAGCGCAGGAACGTCAACGCCCGCCCTACCGAATACGTCAAGAACTTGATGGCGGAAGAAAGAAGGGCAAAATCGGATCCTGTCATCTACAACAAGATGGACAAGCCCCTTACACAGGATACCACCAAGCCAACGAACATCTTCCAAACGGAGTTCAACACAGGCGCGGACTCCACACTCGGCGAGATCATCATGGAGGCCAAGGATAAAACCGAAAAAGAACCCCTGCTGAAGTCTGCCAGGATGTTCGACTACAGGATGCGTTTCTCTTCCGACTATGTCGTCTCAGGCTTCAACAATTCCGTACTTGTGAACCGATTCCAGCCCTATGGAGGCGGAGCGGGACCAATCAACCTGTCAAATACCGATATCGTCAACGGCATCATCAGGATGGGCATCTCTGATCTATTTGAAGACGTCAAGATCCTTGGTGGGTTCAGGATATCCACCAACCTCAGAGATAACGACTACTTCGCATCATACCAGAACCTTAAAAAACGCATCGACTGGGGGGTCACTTACTACCGCCAGATCCAGAACGACTTCCCGATTTTCGACCAGTCCACCGATCCGGTGAAGGCATATCTTTCTAACAAGATGTTCTCAAACCTCTTTCAGGCGAACTTCACCTATCCTTTCGACGAAGTACGCAGCATCAGGGCGCTCGCAGGATACAGAAGCGACCGTGTGGTCATAAAGACGGATGCCAACTTCCCGCCAACGCTCCGGTATTCAGATACCCTTCTCCGTTATGGTCTGGCACGGATCGAATACGTTCATGACAATACGATCAACCCCACCCTCAACATCTGGAACGGATTGCGCTACAAGGTTTATCTCGATGTGGCAGCGCGTCTGGTATCTGGCCAGACGGAAGGCCGAAACACCTTCAATTTCGGTGCGGATGCACGATACTATGTGCCCCTTTACCGAAACCTGATATGGGCCGTACGAGGAGCCGCAGACTTCTCATGGGGAAATCAGAAACTGATCTATTACCTCGGCGGAGTGGACGGATGGATAGGTCCCAAGTTCAATTCA
>CAJBPC010000585.1 GCA_903957405.1 uncultured bacterium
GATGCCCACAAATACAAGCACAATTTCGACTATAACCTCACGATCCAGATCATGAACAACCGATTCTACATGACCAACGATTCGGTGTTGTTGTCAGAAAATCCGTCCCCTTTCTCCCCGATCGGCCAGGTCAATTACCGCTTTTATGGGCCGAAAGACAATTTGACAGATTTCCTGGACATGAAGAAGATCCAATGCATCGTCGGCAAGGCATTCACCCCATTCGGCAAGGCACAGGCACCCGGGCTGACGGACTATGCCGACGGCGCCGACACGATGGCCTTCCTGCAAGGGCTTTGAGGCGATCGAACCTTGCGCGTTGCCGTTTGTTTATTTATTGGGATATTCCGTTGCGGATAATTGTTTGTTAAATGGGTTGGGCGGAAGGCGGAAAAATCGTCAGGTTCGTTTATTTGCAAGGCAATCAGGCATATTTTTTGACATATCTTTCGTAACAAAAACAGATACGGCTATGAAATTCAAACAGGTTCTTTTGGTCATGCTCGTCAGTGGCTTAACCACGGGAGCTATCTTGTTCGGCTACGGTAAATTCTTCAACAAGGAGATTTCCATTCAGCCATCAAGTCTGCAGACGCCTTCAAATTACGCGGGTCTGTTCGACAGCAACAACAACATGCCGGGTCAGTTGGTCGACTTCCAGGGTGCAGCCCAGACTGCCTCACCAGCCGTGGTGCATATCACCACGGTGATCGGCAGGGATCAGGCAAACAACAACCTTCCCCGCCGCTCGAATCCATTCGCCGACCTCTTCGGCGATGAATTTTTTCGGGAGTTTGAAAACCCGATGCGATCTCAGCCGCAGCGTGCAAGCGGTTCCGGCGTGATCGTCAGTGAAGACGGGTACATCATCACCAACAACCACGTGATCGATGAGGCAGATGAGATAAAGGTCACCCTCAGTAACAAGAAATCATACACGGCAAAGCTCATGGGCAAGGATCCCAGCAGTGATCTTGCCCTGCTGAAGGTCGAAGCGAAAGGGCTTCCCTTCCTGATGTATGGAAATTCCGATCAGTTGCGGATAGGCCAGTGGGTGCTCGCTGTAGGATACCCATTGAACCTTGAAACCACCGTCACCGCCGGCATTGTAAGTGCAAAGGCACGAACCCTCGGGCTGAATGCACGCAAGAGCAACACGCCCATCGAGTCATTCATCCAGACGGATGCCGCAGTCAATCAAGGCAATTCTGGAGGAGCGCTTGTGAACACCAATGGTGAGTTGGTGGGCATCGTATCCGCCATCGCATCCCCGACAGGGGCTTATGCAGGGTATTCATACGCCATCCCTGTGAATATCGCCAAGAAGATCATCAACGATCTGCTTGAATTCGGCACGGTACAGCGGGCCTATCTCGGCATCTCCTACCTTCCGGAGACGGCTCCCGATTCGGAGCGGGTGAAACTCAATTTCAAAGAAGGCCAGGGCGTACTGGTGCTGGATGTCGCAAAGGATGGGGCAGTGGCCAATTCGGGCATCCTCAAGGGAGACTACATCTCCAAGATCAACGGGATGAAAGTCACGACCGGCAGTGAGATGGTCGAGCAGGTGGCCGGCTTCAAACCCGGGGACAAGATAACGGTCACCTATACCCGAAACAGCAAGGAATACAGCACACAGATCACCCTCAAGAACAGATCGGGCAGCTACGACGTCGTGAAGAGCAACGCACTGGAAGGCTTCGGTGCGGAGTTCGAGACCCTTGACGCCAAGAAGTCAAAAGAATATGGCGTACGGGGCGGCGTAGTGGTGAAGCGCATCGGAAAGGGATTGATCGATGAGCAGACGAGGATGCGCGACGGATTCGTGATCTACAAGGTCAATGGACAGGAAGTAAAGACCATGGAAGAATTCACCGCGGCGCTGAGCAAGGGACAGAATCGCGTCATGCTGGAAGGATTCTACCCGGGATATGACGGAACATACCAGTATCCGATCGAAGTGGAATGAGCCGATTTCAAAAACAAAAAAAAGATGGCCTCCCCGACGGGTGGCCATCTTTTTTTTGCACTGTTCATTTCACCCATACCTTGATATCCCAGGGCTTCAGGTCGACATTGGTATTTTGAGAGAAGTCCTGCTCCGCTCCGGAAAACAATTCTGTGAACCCTCCTCCCACCCGCGGGTCGCGGACGTGAAAATCCCAGTGTCCGTATTCGGAGAAATTCAGCATGACCAGCACCTGATGGTCATCCGCTTGCCTTAGGAAGGAGAA
>CAJBPC010000586.1 GCA_903957405.1 uncultured bacterium
CGTTGAAGCAGCAACGGGTCTTCCTCCTGAATGGGCAGCGGAATCCGGTCACTTATTTCCACGGTTGGCTTGCCCTTTGCCCGGAGTTGCATGAGGCAGTGGTTCCGGGCGATCGTGTATAGCCAGCTCTTGACGTATTCCACCCTGTACTTCTCCAATTCGGCAAGGGCCTTCAGAAAGACCTGTTGCACGGCATCCTTCGCATCCTCTTCATCTTTAAGATACTTCATGCAGACGCCGAATAGCAACAGCGTGTATCGCTCCAGCATGATGCCCAACCATCGAGTGTCTTTCGTCCTGCGGTATTCATCCAGGAGTTCGGCATCCGTGAGGTGTTCATGAGTGCGGGGCATGGGATAAATGTACAGGAAATCTGACAGTTGTCGTGCATCGTCCGGGGTTGATCTCTTAGTCTATCCTTTTTGTCGAGGATTCGATTCTTGCTTACCTTTAGCGCATGTTCATCGTTTCATTGGGCAGACATTCATTTCGTTACCATACAGTGATGTGCGTCTTTAGCATGGCCATCATCACCCTATTTTCGGGATGCGATGACCCGGGTATGGTCGATACCCGCAAATCCGATGGGAAAGCATGGACTGAACTCCTTGATTCTGCCGCGTGGAGAATATCCTCTGATCCCGCTGCAGCCACCCGCTTTGCGGATGCCGCCTTGAAGATCGCTGCCTCCGGCAGACTTCCCGACACGGCGATTTTTCGCCCATTGGAGCTGAAGGCAGAAGCGATGTGGAACATGAGGAAGAAGGATTCCGCTTTGCATCTGTTGGACAGTGCGCGTACACTGGCAAATGATCTGGACGAATCAGCATTGTTGGCCAGGCTCATGCTCAAGACCGGTAAATGGAGGCACGACCTGTCCGACTTGTCTTTGGCGGAAAAGCATGTCGGGGATGCCATCCGGTTGTATAAAAAATTTAAAAGGGATAAGGAATACGCGTCATCACTGCAGGAATTAGGAGAGATCTGCAGGCATAAAGGAGATTTTATAAGATCTCAAAAATCAATTTTGGAGTCCATCGGTATTCTCGAGAAGTACAAAGACTACAAACAACTGGGCAATGCATACCTCGATGTGGGAAACATCTTCAAAGACATCGGCAACGCAAAGGATGCAAACACATATTATCGCAAAGGATTGGATGCTTTGGGAAAATTGGGAGACAGCAGCCAATTGGTCCCGGCACTTCGACTCCTCGGCCTGATGAAAAGGAAAATTGAACCGGACAGTGCCATATATTACTACTCCATCGCCAACCGGTTTGATCCCGACAAAAAGAACCCGGCATCATACATCATGGGGCTTTATAATACTGCAAATATCTATCTTGACCGGAATGAATTCGACAAGGCGAGGAGCCTGTTTGACAGCGTTTACGCGTTTTGCAAGAAAGAGAACATGTATGGAGGAATGGCCCGTGTGCTCAACGCCTACGGCATATTGGCCATGGCAAATGGCGATGATGTACTTGCTGAAAAGACCTTCACAAAAGCAATTGAACTGGCAGACAGCATCGGAGAGAAAGACCTTGCAGCGCTTTTAATGCAGTCAAAAGTAGAATTTTATGAGTCGAAGGGTCGCTTGGCCTCCGCGTTGGCCTTGGAAAGGGTATCCCGGAAACTACGGGATTCCCTGGTAAGTGCAGAAGGCAAACTGGAGATCCTCCGAATGGAAAAGGAATTCCAATCCGAAAAAAAGGAAATGGATAATGCCGGTCTTCGCATGGAGAATGCCCGCCTGATCGCATATGGCCGTCTGCGAAGCACCCTGGTATGGCTTTCCATAATGGTATCCATCGTCATGTCATTGCTCCTTTACTATACGCGTCGGCTCCAAAAGGAGAAGTCACTGGCTTACGAGGCCCTGATGCAACGATATCAAAATGAACGGGATTTTCGGCAGTCGGATGCTGAAGCATCTAAGACGACGGAAATCATTCAGAAGCGCTACTTCATCAAAAGAGACGAACAGGAACTGCTGAACGCACTCCTGGATTTGTTTGAACAAAAAAAACCTTACCTGGATTCGCAACTTAAAATATCGGATGTCGCTGAAATACTCAATACCACGACCCGGAACGTCACCAACGCGCTTAAAGGATACAAAGCCTCCAAGTTCAGTGAGTTTGTCAATATCTTCCGGGTGGACGAGGCCAAACGACTTATGGAAAATCCTCAATATGCCAATATGACCATAGAGGCTATTGCACGAGATGCTGGTTTCGGCACGAAGCAATCCTTTTACAATACCTTCGAGACCATCACCGGTGTCAAGCCCTCTCACTATCGGACACATATACTGATAACAGTGTAGTTGTCATCTTGCACATCTCGTAGGTTTATTGCATTCCCTTTTTGAAATGATCCCCCTCAGGATGCTCCTGTCTTTTGTTACCATTGAGGAGTCACAAATCTTTCTTTTGAAATGTTCCTATTTATGATGCCATTGGACTTGGTAAAGTAATGAATTCATAAAATTTGTAAAATAACAGGTACCAAATAGCGGATTTTTTGACTTTCTATCTTTTCTAATTATCAAAATAAATAATGTGTAAGACTTATAATATCAATGTATTGACATTTTTTAAGGGATTGATAAGTTTTTAAAGTCAAATTTCCTGCGATTCCGCTATTCTTTACTGGACTTCCTTGAATATTTTATTCAGGTTCTAACTGCGATTTTTGTATTGTCAGCCCGTACATACAAA
>CAJBPC010000587.1 GCA_903957405.1 uncultured bacterium
AAAAGCGGTCTGTCTACGCCGGTGTTGGCGAGAAGATCGAGAAGACGCTGCCGGACGGGTCGGTCATCATCCTCAACAGCGACTCCAGGATCCGCTACAGCAAGGACCTTCAGCGACGAGAGTCCCGGGAAGTATGGGTTCGGGGCGAAGCGTTCTTCAAGGTTGCCCGCACACCGAAAGCCACGCCATTCATCGTACACACTGAGCATTTCGACGTGATGGTCACCGGCACCCAGTTCAACCTGAACAGCGAGAAGGATCGTTCGAGCATCCTGTTGACGGAAGGATCGGTCAAAATCCAGATGCCCGACGGGAAGGTCATCATGCTGAAGCCGGGTGAATATTTCACCATGGATGGATCAGCCGTCCGCCCAGCGGAGGAACGAGTGGCATCTAAGGGGCCCGGTCCGAAACCGGAAGCCGTATTATCCTGGCTTGACAAGAACCTCGTATTCGAGAACACCCCCCTAAGGGATGTGGCCCGCGAGATCGAGATGCTGTACAAGGTGACGGTGGTCATCCGGTCGGAGAAGGCGGGGCAGCGGCAAGTCACTGGCATTCTTCCGAATGACAACCTCGACATCCTCATTCGTGCACTCGAGGCTGCAACGGAATGCACCATCACAAAAGACGGAAAGAACGTAATCATCGAAGAGAACAAATAAACCAAAGCGCTCCAAATCATGAGAAAGGTCACAAGAATCACATACCTGCTGCTGGGGATAACCCTGGCATGCGGTCATCCACTGCTTGCCGGTGCATTGAAAGGATCGGAAGAGAATATCCTGGGAAAGCACACCCAAGCGTCGCATAAAGGGGGTCGGGAGACCACCCCATTGGTCAATGCCCTGCGAAAACTGAACAAAGAGAAAGGCACATACTTTTTGTTCAGCGAGTCTTCCATCGGGAATATCCTCGTACAGATGCCCAATATGAAGGGCGATACGGAGGACATCATCAGCAGCATCACGAAACAGGCCGGTTTGGCATTCACAAAAGTGTCGGATAACACGTATGTGATCAAGATGGCAAAAGGCAACGATGCCGCAAAGTCCACTGCCGGAAACGGCATCACCGAATCACCCTCGCTCGTGAAGCTCGAGGATATCCGCGCCGAGCAGATCACGATCTCCGGAAAGGTCTTGAATGCAAAGGACAACACACCGCTTGAGAATGTCACTGTCAGGATCCTCGGGTCCAAGAAAGGCACTGCCACCCGGACGGACGGGAGTTTTACGATCACGATCGAACGCGGGCAATCGCTTGAGTTCTCCAGTGTCAACATGATCTCCAAAGTCGTGAAAAGTCCGGACGGCCGCAACGAGGTGATCATCCTGATGCAGGAGTCGGAAAACAACCTCTCCGAAGTCGTCGTCGTCGCATACAGCAGCCAGAAGCGCAGCACTTTCACTGGATCGGCCTCGACCATCAAGAATACGGCCATTGAGAACTCCCCGAACGCATCGGTGCAGGAGAGCCTTCAGGGCAACATTGCAGGGGTGCAGTCTACTAATGGGTCCGGACAACCGGGATCCGTCCCCAACATCCGTGTGCGCGGCATCGGGTCGATCAACGCGTCAGCGACGCCGCTATACGTGATCGATGGCATCCCGGTCGTCAGTGGAGACATCTCCGGGCTGAACAGCAACACCATTGCGGGCCTGAATGCGAATGACATCTCCAGCCTCACGATCCTCAAGGATGCATCCGCCACATCGCTCTACGGATCGAGGGCTGCCAATGGTGTGATCCTGATCACCACCAAGACCGGTAAGCCCGGCAAGTCGAAAGTCAATTTTACATACCAGCAGGGCTTCAACAACTATAATATCCGCGACGAGCAGAAGACGCTGACGACACCGCAGTACGTGCAATTCTACCGTGAAGGATGGAGGAATGCGGGCAATCCGGCGTCATCATTTGATTCCCTTTTGCGTTCCAATTCGATCGACACGACCGTCAACACCGACTGGTTCGATGAAGTGCTTCGGAGAGGCAAGTACTCACAGTACAACCTCAGCGTCAGCGGTGGCAATGAGAAATCGACGTATTTCATGTCGGGCAGTTACTATAAATCAGAAGCCCCCACCAAAGGCGTGGACTATGACAAGGCGACGTACCGCATGAACCTCACCACACAGATCACTGACCGGTGGTCCATGAAGGGTGGCTTCAGCGGGAATTTCCAGCAGAGCACCAATTTCCTTGGGGGAAGTTTCTTCGGGAATCCCGTCCGTGCGATGTACAGGCTGGCGCCATGGCTGCCGGTGTACAAGAGCGATGGGGAGACCTACGACCTGAGCTACAACAGCGGGTACAACCCGGTGGCGGTGATCGAAACGACGAAGCGCAATGCCAAGACGTACAATATCGGCGCGAATGCATCGACGAAATACAAAATCCTGAATGGCCTTACCTATGAAGGTAGTGCAGCACTCGACTTCAACCATGCCTTCCGCTCGGTTTTCTACGATCCAAGGGTCGGAAATGCGAACGTGGCCGTGGGAGGATCGATCGAGAACTCCACACAGGACATCACCAACTGGATCGTCACGAACATCCTCCGGTACAAGCGGGAATTCAAAGGAGAACATTCCTTTGAAGCATTCGCAGGATATGAGGCGCAAAGCCGCAATGATGTCGACATCAGCATCATCGTCAACGGCATCGCACCGGGCACTTCGACTCCGGCGGGCGGATCCCAACCGGAGCTGACCACCGGCACCGGGACCGGCAACAGGCTGAAGAGTATGTTCTTCAACACGAACTATTCCTGGAAGGACCGGTATTTCTTCTCCGGTTCTGTACGGCAGGACGCATCATCTAGATTCGCGAAAAACTTCCAGTCAGCAGTTTTTTGGTCGATTGGCGGAGGATGGAATCTGCATAACGAGAATTTCTTCCGGGTGGACTGGATCAATGAGCTCAGGATCCGCGGCAGCTACGGCTACACCGGCAACCAAGGCATCGACAACTTCGAATCACAGGGACTGTATAATGCCGGATCTGACTACAACTTCTCATCCGGACTGAGTATTTCGCAACTCGCGAACGACAACCTCACCTGGGAGAAGAACATACCGCTCGATCTCGGAATGGATTTCTCCCTGCTGAAGGGAAGGCTGTCGGGCAGCTTCGACTGGTACACCCGTACGACCAGCAACCTGCTGGTAAGCCAATCGATCCCCAGTGTGAACGGTGTCACCAGCATCACGGTGAACAACGGAGCCATGCAGAACAAAGGCATAGAGATCGCCCTTTCGTCGGTAAACATCTCTCCTTCGGGAAGGGGCGGCTTCAAATGGGTGACAGACCTCAACTTTACCCGCAACCGCAACAAGATCACTGAGATCGACTCCCTGTTCTCGAATAACGGAGCCTATTACAGAAGGGTCGGGAATGATTACTACAACCATTTCCAGCGTGGGTATGCAGGTGTGAATCCGGCCAATGGAGAAGCACTCTGGTACACCGACAATGACAAGGACTCGACGACCAATACCTTCACCACCGCATTGCCGAGGCTCGTGTCAGGCAGCGCCCTGCCGAAGTTCTACGGGGGGATGACCAACAGCTTCTCCTATAAGAGCTTCCAACTGAGCTTTCAGCTCTATGTCTTCTGGGGAAATATGATCTACGACGAGTACGGCTACCTTCAGAAAACCGACGCGAACCTCGGTTTCTCCGATCAGAGCAACGGTATGAGCCGTTATGAATTCAACAGGCGCTGGACGACACCGGGCCAGGTGACCGATGTCCCCAAGCCCGACTTCCTTGGCACGCAGTCATCCGCCGGCAGCTATGAAAGCACGCGCTTCCTGTACGACGGCAGCTATGTAAGGCTGCGGGACATCTCGTTCTCATACACATTGCCGAAGAACTTCCTTGCCAAGGCGAAGGTCAGTTCGACAAGGCTTTATGTGCGCGGACAGAATCTCTACACATGGGTGAAGGACAAGCGCTACAACACCGATCCGGAAGTGGGGATCGACGGCGTCATGTCTCAGCGACCACCCGTTTTCAGGACCATCCTGTTCGGCATAGACATTTCACTTTAATCCATCGACAACTTGAACGTCAAGATCATGAAAAAGACATACATAGCCATACTCCTTTCGGGCACCATGCTGCTGGGCGCGTGCAAGAAGGATTTCCTCAACATCCGCCCACAACAAAGCGTGTTCACGGAAGACGTGTTCTCCAGTATGCCCACGGCCAGGGCGGCCGTCAACGGCCTCTATTCGCTGATGCAGTCATACAGCTATTACGGACGGGATGCCATGGTGATACCCGAGGTGATATCAGACAATGCCACCCGAAGCGTGCGCACCGGCAACAGGTACACGGGGATGAATACCATGACCCATACCGCCACCGATGCGAATGTGAGCCGCATGTGGACGCAGATGTACCAGGTAGTGACCAATGCGAACGCCATCATCGCGAATGAGGAAAAACTCAAGTCCATCATCACGCCTTTGCAACAAGAGGAGTTCGGTCAGCTTATCGGAGAAGCTTATGCCGTTCGTGCACTGGCATATTTCGACCTTGTGAAATTCTTCGCCCGACCGCTCAACCACACCGCAGATGGATCACATCTGGGAGTGCCACTGGTGCTGAAGCCTGTGACAAAAGTCGATGAAGTGGTCTATCCCGCAAGAAACACCGCAAAAGAGGTATATGACCAGATCGACAAGGATATCGCAGAAGCGTTGAAGCGCCTGCCCACATCGGGAGATGTCTACAGCAATGGCAGCATCAACAGCAGCTTCGCGAAGATCCGCATGAATAAATGGGGGACACTCGCACTCAAGGCCAGGGTCTCGATCTTCCGCGAAGACTGGAGCAGTGCGGTTTCCGCGTCGACGGAAGTCATCAACTCCGGCAAGTTCAGCCTCTT
>CAJBPC010000588.1 GCA_903957405.1 uncultured bacterium
AGCATCCTTTGAGAACGGATCGGTCAAGAAGAATGTCAACACCGGCACGTACATGATATTCGGCGCGATGGCTTCTGTGAAGGTGCGGCCCGTTCGGGACATCGTCGTTCAAGCCAATTACACGTATACCAATCCCCGTCAGACGAATTCGGTATTTGATACATCCTTCAAGGTGTCAAAACGCATTGGCGACATCGCCACACACATGGCGAACCTGTCGGCCACTTGGGTGTATGCCGGTAAGGGGCCTGTGAACCTCAGTACGAACATTCGCGGAAATTTTGTTGCCGATCGAAAGGTCGGCCCCGGAACCACACAGGAGAAAAATTTCGGGGTCGATGGTTCCATGATGATCCCGGGCTATCTGATCTTTCACGGAAACCTGGGCATCGCCGCCGCCAAATTCCCATTCGCAAGGCTTGACTTCACGGTACAGAACCTACTGGGCATGAACCTGCTCGATGGCGGATCAAAATTGTACTATCACTCAGGTCCGCGCGAGGCAGCCGGTACGTTCAATCTCCCAGATGAGAGACAAGGTGTTGTGTACTCTGATAAGAACGTTCCTTACGTTCCGCAGAGAGGAAGGTTCCTGCTGGTCAAGATGACATTCGACCTCTGATCCGATAACGTCGGCGCTGCTGACAATATGAAATTTTAATCCATTTTCATGTTTCCATTTCAATCCACCGGTTGATGCAGGATAGAAGACATATCAGAAAATTTCTTTTCCCGGCGATGATGACGCTGTCATTGATCCTTGGGCTTTTCATTGCCTATTATTTCACGTATGTGAACGGACTTTTTGTGAAAAAAGTCGGTTCGAAATACCTCGGTTTGGCATTCATCGTGTCCGGTCTCATTGGCCTGGGCATCACCTTCATGTACAATTCCGTAGAGAAGAAGCACGGGTTCTTTAAGACCTCCGCCATCTTCAACCTGATTTTCGCGGGATGCATCGGTCTTATATTCATTTTAAGGCTTAAGGGCCTGCACGAATGGTATGTGATATTCATCGCGTACACACTGTTTTGGTTCTCGAGCAACTACCTCAATCTGATTTTCTGGAAGATCCCTTCTAATTTTTTTGATATCGGAGAGAACAAGCAGTACAACGGACTCATCAGCACGGGAGAGGTGGTGGCAGGGATTGTCGCATACATGACGATACCCATCCTTAAACTCGAAGGGAATTCGCTCCTGTTGATCTCCGTTTTCGGCATGCTTGGATTTTTTGCGATCTTCCAGTTCATCCGCATTCGCCTGACAAAACTACAGGTGAACATGCCTGTTCCCAGGAAAGAATCTGCCAAGGGTGGGGTCGCGGTCAAGGTCGAAGTGTGGAAATCACAGTTCACCCGTTTTATTTTCTGGGCGATTTTTTTCTCGATCATGGTCCAGCTGATCGTGGACTTCGCGCTGCTCGAATCCGCAGCAAAGTCTTTTGACGGTCAAAAGGAAGTGACCAGTTATCTGGCCCAGGTGTACATGGGCATGCGCATCGTGGAGTTGTTCATGAAGACGCTCGTATCCCGGTATATCATCAAGGAAATGGGGGTGTTCATCGGACTGATCAGCATCATCCTGGTACTTGGAATTTTCGTGGTGGGCGGAATTGTGTCGATGGTCTCCAGTGTGGCGGGGGCCGTGTTGTTTTTTGCTTCGATCAACAAGGTTTTCGAGCGGTCCGTCTTCCGGGCCATCTATGTGCCGACGGTGAACATCCTTTATCAGGCATATCCGGTCAGCTCAAGATCCATCAGCCAGAATTTCGCAGATGGCTACGGGAAAACACTCGGCCAGATCCTCGCAGGCACGCTCATAATTATCCTCTCCTATTTCGTCCCCGCTTTCGAAATGAAAATGCAGATCGTCTTCATATCCATTTTTCTAATGCTGTTGATATGGTTCCTGGTATCCCGGAAGCTGATCCTACAGTACAGGGTGGAATTGAATGATCTGATCATTAGGCTTAGGGAAAACATTTCAGAGGACAAGGTGGTGAAAAAGACCATGACACCATTGAACGATGACGCATCTGTCCCAGGACTTGCGGAATTGTCGAAGCGGATGACCGGTTCCACATCTTTGGCACTTTCTGAGCTGACGGACAAGGTGGAAGCCGGCAGGCGTTTGGACGCTTTCAACAGCTACGTCTCCCACCACATGACCTTCTCCGCCAGTGAGCCTTTCAGCAGGGATGAGATAACCATCATCTGTCATGCCTATCGATTTGCGGAAGCGCACGACATGGTGGCGGGATCCGTGAAATTCCAGGTGAACATGCTCGGCTATGCACCCTGCAGGTCCTTTGCCGCAGCAACGCTTGAATCACTTCCTTTCGATGAGATCCAGCGCGGACTCATATTTATTTCTGACACCATCAACCGGACACGGTCCGCAGGCATGCTGGATCTGTTGAAGAGGATGTATGTGTCTCAGTTGTATTTCGAGAAACTGCCCGAGGCGAAAAAGACCAATGAAGTCAAGGCACTTTGCCGCTATGAAAGGGATCTTTTTTGTTCCATCGTCAATGACAGTGATTTTCATCTTGACAGGAACGAGCTCTACCCCGCATATATCCAGTTGTTGCAGAAGTCGATATCCAATTTTTCATATGTCATTGCCTGCATGAGGGACATGAGGGACGAATCGCCTTTGCTCAGGAGAATGCTGGAATGCGAGCGGTTGCAATGCACGCAGGATATCATCAGGATCCTGCGGTCTGTGAATGAGAAGGATGTTTTTGACAGGATCATTCCGATGATATTCAGGGGCAGCAGGAGCGAAGAGGTGCTGGCTTACGAACTGCTTGAACTTGTACTCTCTGAGCAGGAAAAGAACTGGGTCATGCCCGTGGTGCGCGAAGTGAGGTATACCAGCATCATACAAAAACTCGAGATGGATTTCCCGCAGATACCGCTCAATGTGGATGAGCGGCTTTTATCCATCATCGGACGAAACGTGACAAGGCTCAGTGAGCTGACGAGGGTGGCCGCTTTCAGATGTTGGGTCAGCCGAAATCCTGTCGACAGGGTTTCCAGCGTGGCCAACGGACTTGCTTTCTCCAGCGAACCATTCATGCGGGAGGCGGCCTGCAAATACCTTCAGGATCGTCCCGGCCCTGTGCATGACGACCTGCTTCTCCGGTCAGCATTCGACACTGCAAGATCCCATGATCATGCAGACCTTGTTGACAGGCTCGCACTGTTGCTGGAAGATCCAAAAGGCATCATGCCCGTGACCATCATCGACTTGTTTGTCAGATGCCTGGCGGAGGATCCTTTATTCACATTGGCTGACAACAACCTGTTGGGCTTGGCAAGAAAGGTGTACCGGGGCAGGACAGAGGATTTTGACGCTGCTGTGGGGATTTTTTACAAGCATTTTGGCGACAGGGTTGGAGCAGCTCGCTTGGCTCACGCAGTGTGAGGAACTTGGGGGTTAATATAATCTTGTAATATGATAATTCTGAGCAACTTTGCGTGATGTCTGTATGGAAACGAATCGGTAGGGAACTGCGATGGTTTTTCATCGCTTTGATGTGTTCCGCGCTGCTGGCTTTTCTTTTCCTGCAATTGCATGGGATGGTCAGGTCTGAGGAATCGGCATTAGCCGTGTTCTCATTGGGTCGTTACGCAGCGGCTGTATTGGTCATGTTGGTCTGTCTTTATGCAGGAAGGTTTACAGTGCGTGCCATCCGGATCATCATGACCGGGACATAAAAAAATCTGACAATGATTCATCATGTCTTAGCGGTCATCACGGATCAACTGAATGAGTTCATACGGAATGAACTCAACCTTGCGGAGGACATGGTCGTGATGAACAGCATCGTCGACATCAAGGGGAATATGAACATGCAGGTGGACAACAGGGTATGTCTTTTTTTGCTCAGGATCGATGAAGAGCGATTGCTCAAGTCGGGCGGTTTTCAGTCGAATGCGGGTATGTCTCCACCACTGCACATTAACCTTCATATCGGCATTGCTGCGAATTTTCCTGATCCGAACTACAAGGAGGCCCTTCGCTACATATCCCTGGTATTGGAGTTCTTTC
This sequence comes from uncultured bacterium, assembly GCA_903957405.1. Taxonomy (GTDB): domain Bacteria; phylum Bacteroidota; class Bacteroidia; order Chitinophagales; family Chitinophagaceae; genus Pollutibacter. The sequence continues at coordinate 4,060 of CAJBPC010000588.1, forward strand.
AAGGCAGGTATGTGTTCGACAGGAGCAACACGCCTGCGTTGTCTGGAAACATCGACAAGCTGAGTTTTGAGATGGTGAACCTTGAGTATTCGGAGCTTAATAATTTGTGGAGCCTGATCGGCGGAAAATATATTCCGTCACTCATTTATAAGATAAAAATGCTGACGTTCAATCAGTCGATGATCAGGGAGGATGTGCCAAGCATTATTCAATCTTACATACCGAAACTTCCGTAGCGCATCCTGTCTGGCAAAGCTGGTCATGGTGTAGTGCGCAACCTGCGTGTGGGAGGCATTGACGATGAGGATAAAACGACCTATGATGGGATCGTGTGGATTGGTATGGGATGCGGAATGAATCGAATAAACGCAACAGAAAAAAAGAACAGGAATATACATTCATGCAGCAACCTCAGCAAACATACCGCTACAGCCTTGCATACGAGACGTTGCTCGATGTGTCGGTGCTGCACGAGTACTTTGCCACAGGACGATGCAGTGACTTGGACATAAGGCCTTCACCGCAGACGGTACAGAAGCTCAGGGCTTACGGTCTGCTTTTTAAAGCGAAGAATGACGGGTTCATGCTCGCCGGAAATCTCGGGTCCGACAGGACCAGTCTTGTTTTCAGGTCCTCGGATTTTTTCGATTTTAATTTCCGGGTCACCAATCCGCAATTCATCCGATACACGGAACTGCCCTACGTGTCATCTCAGTATCATGTGTTCGATACCGATCAGGTTTGGAATGATAGGATGCATCCGGAGGCTTTTGTCGGGCAGTCGACGATCCTTGAATCAGACACCGATGGAATCAAAGGGCTTATAAGAATACGGCATCGTCCAGGGCATTATTTGTTACCCGTGGAAGAGGAGGCGAGGCCCTCGTTCCCACGACAGTATTTCATTCATTTCATGAACCGAAAAGCGTTCATTAAATACATTTTTTATGGCCCGGTGGAAGCTGTGGAAAACTTTGATTTTTATTTTATTGAAAACTTTGATTTTAATTCCAATGAACATATATTTACCTCACCCAACCAAGTGAATCTCCGAAACGGTGAGCTGGGTTTTGAAATCACCTCCAAGGTGGAAATAGACATGAAGGACCGTTGGGATGACTACTGGGTCATCAAGAATCGGAAAAGTGAAGGCACATCCTTTGAATATAGAAAAACACTTCCATTACCTAGACCAGAGAATATTGTTTTCAATCCTTCGTCCCTAAGATACTATGCGGAAATTTTTGTTAAACTCTAAATCACATTAATGGCAACAGTACTCGCAACGCCAGGCGTTTACATTGAAGAGAAAAGCGCCTTCGGATCATCTGTCGTTCCTGTGGCAACTGCAATTCCGGCCTTCATCGGATACACGCAGAAAGCCACCAGGGGAACAAAGTCTCTCATCAACGTGCCTACCAAGATCACGTCTTTCGCTGAGTTCGAACAGTTCTTCGGGGGAGCACCCAAGACCCGTTTCAAACTCGACGAGACCGGTACTTTGGAAGCACTTCCTTCCACTCGTTATCTGTTGCACAGCTCCATGAGGTTCTATTTCGCCAATGGCGGAGGAGACTGCTACATCGTATCCGTCGGTGATTACACCAAGGGTATCAAGGCTAAGGACTTGAACGATGATGCCACGGAATCTGGTCTGCCGACATTGCTGAAATACCTTGAGCCTACGCTTCTGGTGATCCCTGATGCAGTGTTGCTTTCGACCACGGAGTGTTATCAATTGCAGCAAGCGATGCTGATGCATTGCGGACATGCCATGCGTAATCGATTCGCCGTGATCGACGTCATCGGTGGTGATCAAAAAAGAACCAACGACGATGAAGATGTCATCAACAAATTCCGGTTTGGCATAGGTACTGCACACCTCCAGTGGGGAGCGGCTTACTACCCGTATGTCAAAACCACGGTGGTATCCAGTTCGGAGATCGATTTCACCAATGTCGACAATCCTGACGGATTGATCGAATACCTTTCCGCCGCTGTAAACAGCGATCTCGAGTCCGGTCGCATCAACGCAGCCAGGGCAGATGCCATCAAGGCTGAGATCGGTAAGATCAGCAGCGCAAAGACTGCCGATGAGATCACATCCCTTCAGTCCACGCTCAAGACCATCAGCCCAAGGCTCAATGGCATCCTGTCTGACATGTCGGAGCTTTTGAACGTGCTTCCTCCGAGCGCAGGCATGGCTGGCATCTACGCCATGGTGGATAATTCCGTCAACGTGGCCAAGGCACCGGCGAATATCTCTCTGGGTTCTGTCATCGCACCTGCCGTGCAGATCACGAATGACGACCAGGAAGAACTCAACCTTCCCCTAAACGGTAAGGCCGTGAATGCCATCCGCAGCTTCGTTGGAAAAGGCGTGCTGGTATGGGGTGCTAGGACACTTGATGGCAATAGCGCCGATTGGCGTTACATCAGCGTCCGCAGGACGATGACTTACCTCGAGCAGAGCATCAAGTTCGCAGCTGAGGCGTTTGTCTTCGAACCGAACAATGGCACGACATGGTCCACCATGAAAGCAACGGTCAATAACTTCCTGGTGAATCAATGGCAGTCCGGTCTGCTGGCAGGACAGAATCCTGACGATGCATTCAGTGTAGAGGTCGGACTCGGTACTACAATGACGCCAAACGATGTCCTTGACGGCGTGCTCCGCATGTCGATCAAAGTGGCCATCACAAGGCCTGCAGAGTTCATCGTCATCACGTTTGAACAACAACAGCAGAAGTCATAACATAAACCGACATTTTTTCCGTTTGATATAAACTGAATAAAAAAAATTAGACATGGCAGCACCTACAGCAGGAACAGGCGAAAAGCAAGATCAGTTTTGGCCATTACCGAAATTTTATTTCTCCGTGGATATCGGAGAGTTTACAGACCTGGCATTCCAGGAAGTCTCCGGACTTGACATTGAGGCGGATATCATCGAGTATCGCCACGGTAACAGCCCTTTGCATTCTGTGATCAAGATGCCGGGCTTGAAGAAGTTCGCAGACATCACCCTTAAGAAGGGCGTATTCACGACCGACAACCGTTTCTTTGAATGGATCTCAGGTATCAACCTGAACACGTACAAGCGCCTCACGGTCATCATCCGCTTGCTGGACGAAAGTACTGCAGCCAAGATGACATGGACCCTGACCAACGCTTTCCCGAAGCAGGTGACGTCTACGGACATGAATTCACAGAGCAGTGAAGCAGCGATCGAGACCATCGTGTTCGTACACGAAGGGCTGAAGATCGAAGCCGCTTAATAAAGCAAATCCTTACAGGGGCGGTGATATGTTCATCGCCCCTGTTATTGTTTTCTGACCATTTGGATTTCGCCGCAAAACTGTCTGGGGAAATCCAAATGGTTGTTTTTTTATCTCTGCAAACCACCTGACACTGTGCAACGGATTCAACCCCCGATATCCTACAATTTCAG
>CAJBPC010000589.1 GCA_903957405.1 uncultured bacterium
CATCGCCGTTTTGGTCATCGCATGTCCTTGTGCGATGGGATTGGCAACACCGGCCGCCGTTGCAGTGGGGATGGGGCGTGCCGCAAGGTCAGGCATACTTTTCAGAAATGCATCAAGCCTCGAGGCATTTAAGGATATACGGCAGGTGGTATTCGACAAGACAGGCACGTTGACCACAGGAGATTTCACGATATCGAATATCCATAGCATCAGCGTCACCGAATCGGAACTGAAACACGCTGCCTGGTCGATGGAGAAATATTCAACCCACCCCATTGCACGCTGCATCTCCAATGCTTTCAAGTCGAAACAAGACATCCGCTGGAAGTCGATCGAAGAAATCAAAGGACTCGGCATGAAAGCGGTCGACAAGGATGGAAACATTTGGATGGCGGCTTCCTACGATGCGGCATCCCACTTGACGGATGACGCATCGCATAATGTCTACCTCATCCAGAATGATATCCTTGCCGGCTGGATCGACCTGTCTGACGAAGTACGGCCCGAATCGGCGGAAGTGGTGGCGTATTTCAAAAACCGGGGAATAAGGACCATCCTGCTCAGTGGCGATACAGATGCGCGTTGTGCCGAAATCGCAGCCACACTTGGCATCGACGAATACCATTCCCGGCAGCTACCAGAACAGAAAATGAATACAGTCGCAGCCCTCTCCGCCAAGGCGCCGACGGCCATGGTTGGAGACGGGATCAATGATGCCCCGGCCCTGGCAAAAGCCACTATCGGCATCTCCCTGAGCGAGGCGTCGCAGCTCGCCTTGCAAAGCGCACAGGTGGTGTTGATGAGCCATGGCATCAAAAAACTCCCAATGGCCATGGGCCTTGGCCGACATACCTATGCCACGATCCGACAGAATCTTTTCTGGGCATTCTTCTACAATATCATCGCCATCCCCGTAGCGGCCTTCGGATACCTGACGCCCGCTTTCGGAGCATTGGTGATGGGCTTCAGCGATGTAGTGCTGGCCATCAATTCCGTTCGACTATTTGTAAAGAAAGTCGAATGACTTTCCGCACCCTGTAAGCCAATAACACCCGACACATGACGCCAAAGGAAATCCTGCATCAGTATTGGGGCCATGCGTCCTTCCGCCCGCTTCAGGAAGAGATCATCCAATCCGTACTAACGGGAAAGGATACCCTGGCGATACTTCCGACCGGAGGGGGGAAATCCGTATGCTTCCAGGTGCCTGCACTCGCCATGGACGGCCTCTGTCTGGTGATATCACCACTCATCGCTTTGATGCAGGACCAACTGCAGCAACTGGAACAGAAAGGCATCCCGGCGGCTTCCTTGCACACCGGCATGGTACAGGATGAACTCAGATCAGTCCTCCGCCAGGCTGCGGCAGGGGATTACAAGTTCCTCTATGTTTCGCCTGAACGCCTCAAAACAAATGCTTTCCGGGATTTCCTGCCGTACCTTCCCCTGAACCTGATCGCAGTGGACGAGGCACATTGCATATCCCAGTGGGGATATGATTTCAGGCCATCCTACCTCGAAATCGCAACAGTACGGAAAGTGAAAAAGAACCTCCCCGTGATTGCGCTGACCGCGTCTGCCACAGAAGAGGTGCAACAGGATATTTCAGAAAAACTCAGCTTGCGCGGACCGGCATGCTTCAGGCAGTCATTCGAAAGACCGAACCTTTCCTACAGCGTCATTCTAGTAGAATCCCGATCGGCACGACTGGTGGCGATCTTGAAAAAAATACAGGGGTCTTCCATCGTTTACTGCCGCACAAGAAAAAAAACAAAAGAATACAGTGCGTTGCTGCAGCGCGAAGGAATCAGCGCATCCTGTTATCATGCG
>CAJBPC010000590.1 GCA_903957405.1 uncultured bacterium
CAACAAAAGTTATTCTAACAAACCGCCGTATGCCGAACGGCACGTACGGTGGTGTGAGAGGACAGGTAGGGAATTAATCCCTACCTTCCTACTCGATTATGGACAGAAATTGCGCCGGGATGAATCTATCAAGATTTGTGCTATTTAGTTTTTTATCAATACCTTTGCACCCTCAAAAAGTGACCTATTGCTTTTCGTGATGAACGATTGGCATAGTTAGAAATGGGCTGCTTATCCGGATTGAGAAAAGTGCGCAGGATATTTTTCACCTACAGGGTACATTAAAAACCATCAATATTAAAAGTCATGGCAGACTTAAGATTTCAACGGAATTTCGGGATTGCTGCCCACATCGATGCCGGCAAAACGACCACTACCGAGCGTATCCTTTATTACACGGGTATGTCGCACAAGATCGGTGAGGTGCATGACGGCGCTGCCACCACAGACTGGATGGAGCAGGAGAAGGAACGCGGAATCACCATCACATCTGCAGCGGTAACTTGTTTCTGGAATTACCCTACCGCACAGGGTGAACCCACCGCGGATACGAAAAAGTATAAGTTCAACATCATCGATACCCCCGGACACGTGGATTTCACCGTTGAGGTGGAGCGTTCCATGCGCGTACTCGACGGGCTCGTGGCATTGTTTTCTGCAGTGGACGGGGTGGAACCCCAGTCGGAAACGGTTTGGCGCCAAGCCAATCGCTACAGGGTTCCCCGTATCGGTTTCGTGAACAAAATGGACCGCGCCGGTGCTGACTTCCTCAATGTGGTGAAGCAGGTGCGCGAGATGCTTGGGGCGAAATCCGTTCCATTGCAGCTTCCCATTGGCGGTGAGGACAATTTCAAAGGGGTTGTCGATCTGGTCACGTTGAAGGGGATCATCTGGAATGAAACTTCCCATGGCATGACCTATGAAGTGGTCGACATACCGGCAGACATGAAAGAAGATGTGGAATACTGGAGAAGCCAGCTTATTGAGGCCGTCGCAGAATACGATGATACCCTCATGGAGAAGTTTTTTGAGAATCCCGACACCATTACCGAGGATGAGATACATGAGGCCATTCGCAAGGCGACCATCGACATGACGATCGTGCCGATGCTCTGCGGATCTTCTTTCAAGAATAAAGGGGTGCAGACCATGCTTGATTGTGTGGTACGATACCTTCCTGGTCCACTCGATGTGGAAGCGATCGTCGGCATAAATCCTGAGACCGGTGAAGAGGTCACCCGCAAACCCGATGCAAAGGAACCATTTGCAGCCCTGGCCTTCAAGATCATGACGGATCCATTCGTTGGCAGGCTCGCCTTCTTCCGTTGTTACAGCGGCAGACTGGATGCGGGAACATATGTGAAGAACATACGAAGCGGCAAGAACGAGCGTATCAGTCGCATCATGCAGATGCATGCGAACAAGCAGAATCCGATCGACTTCATTGAAGCCGGTGATATCGGAGCGGCTGTCGGTTTTAAGGAAATCAAGACCGGCGACACGCTGTGTGATGAGGACCATCCGATCGTACTCGAGAATATGTTCATACCCGAGCCCGTCATCTCCGTTGCGGTGGAACCAAAGACACAGGCGGATGTCGACAGGATGGGCATGGCCATCGGCAAACTGGTGGAAGAAGATCCCACACTGCGAGTGCGTACGGATGAAGAAACCGGACAGACGATCCTCAGCGGTATGGGTGAGCTTCACCTTGAAATCATCGTCGATCGCATGAAACGCGAGTTCAAAGTGGAAGTCAATCAAGGAGCCCCGATGGTCGCCTACAAGGAAGCCTTCAATGCCACGATCACACACCGTGAGACACTGAAAAAACAGACTGGTGGTCGGGGTAAATTCGCTGACATCGTCTTCGAATTTGGACCTGCTGAGGAAGAATGGCTGAAGGAGAATCCCGGCAAGCAAATGCAGTTTGTCAATGACATCTTCGGCGGATCGATTCCCCGTGAATTCATACCCGCCATACAGAAGGGCTTCGAAACTTCTATGTCCAATGGCGTACTGGCAAATTATCCGGTCGAGCATATGAAGGTTCGTATCTACGACGGAAGTTTCCATGCGGTCGATTCAGATGCTATGTCATTCGAATTGTGTGCAAAAGGCGGATTCCGTGAAGCAGCGCGGAAAGCGAAGCCTGTATTGCTTGAACCCATCATGCGGGTAGAAGTGATCACCCCAGAGCAATACATGGGAGATGTGACAGGTGATTTGAACCGTCGTCGCGGCATGCTTGAAGGGATGGACAGCAGAGCGGGTGCACAGGTGATCAAGGCCAAAGTGCCCCTCAGCGAGATGTTTGGATATGTGACGCAGCTCCGTTCCCTTTCATCCGGACGTGCGACTTCCACCATGGAGTTCTCGCACTACGCGTCTGCTCCGAATGGCATTGCGGAAGAGGTCATCGCGAAAATCAAGGGCAAGAATAATTCATAGTAGCCGGTGTGACCGGTGGGTTAATGGTATTTTTTGAAACAGCCGGACAACTTGTCCCGGCTGTTTCTTTTTAAGCGGGAGAGCCCCTGATTCCATGGATTTTTTTTATTGTTGTCCGAGATGATTGAAAATTAATTGAATTCCTGTCTTCAAAGCCTTTTTAATACTCAAAAGTTGATGATAGCTTGAAAACAGAGGGGTGTTTTTTCTTTGTGACTTTTTTTGAGTGGCGTATCAG